>SXQV01000130.1 GCA_005792805.1 Methylococcaceae bacterium
AACACGATCCAGTCCGCCATCGGTGCGGTGTACAAGGCAAAGGCCATCCTCCTGCAAATTCAGATGAACTGGGTGCCCACCGTCCATGCCGGTGCTGGCTACATCTCCAACGCCTATGACCGCAACAACAGCACGGGTGCCTCGCTCCCGTTCCCGGGCGGGTTCTCGGCGGGCTTCATCCCCAATTACTCTCTGAACATCCTGCAACAGCTCCGCACGCAGGAGCAGGCCGAGGCCAATATCACTGCCAGCGTGGCGGCCAAGAATGCCGTGCGTCTGGCGATCATTGGCCAGGTCGTGGGCAGTTATTTCGGACTGCGCGAGGAGGAGTACCGGCTTGTTCAGCAGAAACAGCTGGTGACCAACCTGCTGGAGGTGGTCTCGCGGTATGCCGAGGCACACCGGGAGGGTTTGATTTCCTATTTCACGCTTCAGCAATATCAGATTGAACTGGCCAGGGCGCAGGCCGAGGTGCCGGTCATCGAGTACAACATCGTGCGGCTAGGCAATACGATTCATGTGCTGCTGAATGAAAACCCGGGACCGATTCCGCCGGGTCATGGCTTTATGGCGATGCAATACCGGGGCATCGTCAGCGGCAGTTTGCCATCCACCGTCCTCAGAAACCGGCCCGATGTGATTCATGCCGAGGCGACGCTGCGGCAATCCAATGCCAATATCGGGGTGAACACCTCGGTCTTTTTCCCGACCATCAAGCTGACGACTCCGCTGGGCCTGTCATCGAATTCGCTGAGCAATCTTTTTACCGCCAAGGAGAGTTACTGGCAGTATCAGGGCGGCTTCAACATGCCCATCATAGATCTCGGTGCCTTTGGTGCCATCAAGTCAGCCAAAGGCCAGTATTATTCGGATTACTACGCCTATTTTGAGACGGTGAGAAACGCCTTTGCGGCCGTGGACAGCGCCCTGGCCTCGAATCAGAAATACACCGACAGCCTGGAGAGCATTCTGGGCTTTCTCGAAACCACCCGTTCCCGGCTCGATAATGAACAGTTGCGTTACGAGGGCGGACTGGTGCCTTACCCGGCGGTGCTCGCGTTGCGGGTCAATCTAAACCAGGCGGCCATAGAGGCGGCGCAGAGCAAGCTTGAGCAGTTGATGAGCATTGTCAATCTCTATCAGGAACTTGGCGGCGGTTACGGATATAAAAACAACGAAAATGCGAATGATCTCGGTGAGGGACATCGGTTTGGCGATTTATTCTAAGTCAGGGTGTCCGCCTTTCGGTGGGTTGGCCCTTTGCTGGGGAATCCTCCTGCTGCCGGCTTGCGGGAAGCCGCCGGAAGCTCCCCCGCCGGTCATGCACGTCAATGTGCAGGAGGTCTACGCCCACGATATCGAGTACGTTTATGAATATCCGGGCGTAGTGCAGGGTGTCATCGATTATCCGGTGATCCCCCGTGTCAGCGGTGCCATCTTCAAGCAGCTTTACAAGGAAGGAAGCTATGTCAGCAAGGACCAGCCCTTGTATGAAATCGACAGGCGGCCTTATCAGTTCGCCTTGCAGACCTTTGAGGGGCAGTACCAGAAGGACAAGGCGGCGATGGATAACTACAAGATCATTTATGACCGTTATGCCAGCCTGACACAAAAGGATGTGACCTCGATACAGGACGTGAATACTTCCCTGATCGACTACCAGGCGGCGGCAGGTAACCTGAAAACGGATGTCGCCAACATCAACAATGCCAAGCTCAATCTGGAGTACTGCACGGTTCGGGCGCCAGCCGCCGGTCATATTTCCGAGCGCATGATTTCGGAGGGCATGATGGTCACCGCTTTCCAGACCCAGCTCAATGTGATCAACTCCAGTGAGGCCATGTATGTCGCTTTCTCGATGCCGGAACTGGATCGTCTCAGTATTGAAAACGGCATGCTCGATCGGCTTTACCGCGTGCCGGCCGATTACCGTTTCGGGGTGGATCTGGAACTTGCAGATGGCACGCCCCTGCCGGATGCCGGTCGGGTTGAGTTTAAGGACATCCGCGTGTCATTCTCGGATGGTGTCTGGCAGTTGCGTGCCACCATCGACAATAACCACCTACAGCGCAACAAGTTACTGGCAGGACAATTCGTTCATGTATTTCTCCGCAATCTGATGGTCCTGAGTACCTACGCCATTCCGCAGGAAGCCATCTTCCGCGACCGGGAGTCGTCCTATGTCTTCGTCAATCAGGACGGCAAAGCCAGGAAATTGCGTATCAAGGCGGGCAAGTACCTGTTGAACGGGACTCAGCTGGTCGACTCCGGTTTGACTGATGGGATGAAGATTATTACCAACGGCGGGGTCCGCATCGCCGATGGTGACGCTGTTGCGGTGGATGAAACCGTGAAGGAACTGGCCGTGAACGGTCCGGCACCGGCCCGATAGCCTGACTGAGCATACAAGGATGATTTCGGAAAAATTCATTTCCCGCCCGGTTCTGGCCATTGTCTGTTCGATCATGATCGTGATCGGCGGTGTCATGGCGGCACTCTACGCCCCTATCGACCAATACCCGCTAATCATCCCGCCGGTCCTCAATATCAACGCGACTTTTCCGGGTGCCAGTTCCGAGGCGATCGCCAATGCCGTCGCGGCACCGATCGAGGACCAGATTGCCGGTACCGAGGACATGATCTACATGCAATCGGCCAGCCAGAATGGCAGCAACAGTGTGTCGATCAACGTCTATTTCAATGTTGGCACCAGTCTCGGCATTGTCGAGGCCGATACCCTGAATCGATCGTTAACGGCGTCCAACTCTTACATCCCGGAGCAGGCGAGGGCGCAGGGCATCCGCATTCGCAAGATGATTCCCGATCTGTTTCAGGTGATTCCCTTTTATTCCGAAGTGGGTTCGCCCGACCCGCTGTATATCGCCAACTATGTGCAGCGCTATATCTATCCGGTGATCGAGCAGATCCACGGCGTGGGCTTTGTCAATATCGTGGGGCAGCGTTCCTACGCCATCCGTATCCACGTCGATCCCAAGCGGCTGGCTTTCTACAAGATCGGGATTCCCGAGATCATCGAGAAGGTTCGGGATCAGAGCAGCCAGTATGCGGTGGGGCAAAATGCCATGCCGCCGACCTATGGGCCGGAAAAATCGAACTTCCTGATCACCACTACCGGTTACTACACCGATGTAAAGCAGTTCGAAGACATTGTGCTGCGCGCCAATCTGGACGGCAAGAATGAGGTGGCGCTTATCAATGCCGACCAGGTTGAGACCCCTGAATTCAGCCTGGCCGGTAATGCCCAGATCGTCAAACTGAAAGATGTGGCCAAGGTGGAGCTTGATGCCAACAATTACAACAACTATTTCCACGTTCACAAACGGGATGAGAAAACCGGCGAGGTAAAAACCTTCGAGGCCGTGTCGCTACAACTCTATCTGGTTCCCGGAGCCAATCAGCTTGCGACCAAAGCCGCTGTCAAGGAGGCGATGGATCGGATCGAACAGTTCCTGCCCAGGGGCATCAAGTATTTCTATCACTACGACTCGTCGATTTTCGTCTATCAGGCGATTCATGGCGTGGTGGAAACCCTGCTGATTGCCTTCCTTTTGGTTTTTGCCGTGGTCTTTTTATTCATCCAGAACTTTCGCGGCACCATCATTCCGATTCTGGCCATTCCGGTAGCGGTCATTGGTGCCTTTGCCGGGATTTATGCCAGTGGTTTCAATATCAACACCCTGTCGCTGTTTGGCCTGGTGCTTGCCATCGGTATCGTGGTGGA
>SXQV01000131.1 GCA_005792805.1 Methylococcaceae bacterium
CAAAGCCAAAAATGAACACCCTCCCGTATTAAAAGCCGAACAGCGCGGTTGGCTTAAAGGCCGGGACGATTGCTGGAAAAGCGACGATAAACACTCGTGCATCAAAGACAGCTACCGGCTGCGTATCGCCGAATTGCAGGCAAACTATCGCCTGGTTGACTCTACCGGTCCGGTGACATTTGCCTGCGACGGCAACGCCGCCAATGAGGTGGTCGTCACCTACTTCAAAACCGCCCCATCGACCCTTATCGCTGAACATGGAGACAGCGTGTCCCTGATGTTTGTGCAACGCAGTGGCAGTGGTGCCCGTTACCAGGGCCGAAATGAATCTTTCTGGGAGCATCAAGGTGTAGCCAAAATCACCTGGGGCTATCAGGCACCGGAAATGACTTGCAAACCCAAACCGTAACGGATCACCCCATGGCCGTCGGTGGCAACACCCATCCCGGCTTTTTTGAGTTGCAGATGCCTGTTTTTCGGTATATACCATATACACCCTTAACAAGAAGAGGCACGCTCATGAAAAGCCCCGCTATTGCTGGCAACAATGCCCCGGCATCCTTCGGCCTGTTTCCCGGCACCTCCCCAAAACTTCAGCGGGTTTGGCGCGAGGATACCGAGCGACTTCATCAATTGGCCGTGGAGCTCGCTCATCTTCCCGATGCGATACAAAACAAGCGTCTGGGTGCCCTCGAACAATGGGAGCGACTACAGGTGCTGGATGAAATAAGGCATCGCGTTGCCGGGTAACCCCTGACCCAGGCAAGACAGGAATCCGCTCGCTCACCCCACCGCCGACAGCAGCAATTCCAACCCCTGCCCGTTCGCCTTGATCGGGCGGGCGGGATTCGGAAAACTCATGATGCGACTTGCTGAACATGATCGCGGGTCTGTGCTGGTAATTTGGCTGACCAGCTGTGCCTTGGGTGCTATGGGTCCGGGCTACATTTCATGGTGGGCACATTTCTGGCGGGGAGCCACCGTTGATTGCCAGTGGTTTGATCAAAAGCCCCTTGATCACATGAGAAATCTGGTTTTGCTTACCCTCATGCCTGCTTCTTGCTCAGCACCGGCCTGACCGGCCTGCGAATATCGAGAGCACGGTCGTATTCTTCGCTGAACACACCGGCCTTTATCGGCAAAACGTCAGGAAGCGGATGACCTTTATTGCCTTCGGAGAAAGCGCAGATAGTGTCTGACCGCTTCCGTTGAATTTTCCATCATCAACAGATGCCCGGCATCGGGTAAGCGAATCACCCGCGCACGGGGGATTCGTGCCTTCAGTTTCCGTGCTCCTTTGACCGAGAATATCTGGTCTTTTTGACCCCAGATGACCAGGGTCGGCTTGCCATTCCAGCGCCCTTTTGTCAGTTGGGTGGTGTAGAGATTGTCGATATTCCACACCTGCTGGTAGTGCAGATTGCGCGTGACGTATTCGTTCACGGCGGCTTCCTTGACTTCAATCGGTAGGACCGGGGGGGTGACAAACAGGAGACTCATCTCCAGATCGAATTGAGCCACGTCAATCGGGATAAAGGGATTGATGCCCTCGGAAATCGCGGCTTGGAGTGCCGGGCTCCACTCGATAATGCCCTGCGGGGAACCAATGAAGGCAAGGCTTCTGACTTCACGCGGATACTGGCGGCTGATCATCGCCGCTATCGTGCCGCCCATGGAACTTCCGGCCACGTGGTAGCGGCGGATATTGAGTGCGCCCAGAAATTGGTGCAGCAACTTGACCTGGTTTTCCAACCGGTAAACCGGGAGGGGGAAACCGACGCTTTTGCCGTATCCAGGAAGATCCGGTGCAATGACAGAATAACCGGAATCCTCCAGCAAGCAGGCCAGTTTGTGCCATTGCTCCTTGTCGGCGAACAACCCATGCAACAGCACAATGGTGGGGCCTTGTCCGTAGTGGTTGTAGACGATCGACCCGTCGTCAACCGGAGTCTGTCCCTGGGTGAACTCACAGGGGGTTGCCGCTGGGGTGACTCCCGGCAGCAGGCCCAGCGTCAGACTGATCAGCAGCCCAACCCAACAAAATGATTTCATAGCGCCTCCAGAAAGCCCATGGGTCCGGGCCATGGCTGACTAGAGTAACCGAGTTTAGGTCATACCGGAGTCAATCAAGGCTTAATCCAGCCGGATACGCGTTTCGCCCAACTCTTCCAGGTGTTTTCGAGGGCGTCTACACTCAGTTCCAGCAGGGCTGACACGCGTGATGGCCAGTTCAGCCCTGACCAGCCTGAACACCTGCGCAATCGCCTCGGGTGCAATCTCCACCGCCCTGCCCTGTCTCTTCCCGTGCGCTGGCAGGCCAGGAGTGTGGGCCGCTGCCGAGGGCTTGAGTAAGGGCCATGTCAGCCAGAATGAAGATCCCGTCTTTATCCGGCGGAGTGCATACCAATTTTCACCCTGAGGAAATGCTCATGGTCGACGCCGGGGCAGTTCACAGAATTTCAATGGCCAGGCAGAGTTGATACCCATAGTCACGAATCGACTTGATGGCGGGGGTGTCGATGCCTGCGGCCAACAGCTTCTTACGCAAGCGAACGATGCTGACCTCAAGCGATGACTTGTTGTACTGCTCCACATTCTTGTTCAGCACTTCGATCAGTTGCCAGCTTTCCAGTCGCTGGCCGCTGGCCCGGCATAAGCTCGCCAGCAGCGTCGCATCGGTTTTGCTGATCGTAACGGTGGCGTGAGGGCCAGTCACCGTTAACCGGTGCAAATCCAGTCTCAGGGAAATCTCGGCCGGGGGGGACTTTTTCAGTCGCCGTGCCATGGCAGCGATGGCGGCATTGAGCTCATTCAGCGATGTCGGTTTCGTCAGATAAACGTCGGCGCCGCCTTCATAACCGGCTATTTTCTCGGAAATGTGCGTGCGCGCCGTCACCATGATGATGCCGATGTCGGGTTGAACCTTGCGGATTCGCCGCGCAATGCTGATTCCGTCCTCGCCTGGCAGGTTTAGATCCAGCACCAGGAGATCCATCGGGATGACGCCCCATTGCTCGTTGAGTGCTTCCGCAGAGTCCACGCCCGTTACGTGATGACCTTGTGAGCGGAGCACATCCACCGTGACTTCTCTCAGCGCATCATGGTCTTCGACCACAATGATATTCAACCGAGGAGTGATGCACGGGACGCTGGCAGCATCCAGTCGCAAAGTTTCTCGCTCGCCTCGCCGTTCGGTCATTGTTTGATCAGTTCAATCTGCGACGCCTTGTTATTGGCCTCTGTGTTCAATTTTTTGGGACAACCCGCCTGTGCCGTGCCCACGATTAGAGTGAGACCAAAAACGGCTAGTAAAGACTTCATTACTTTTATCCTCTGGAGATTGGATGGGGTTGCCTGGCCAACACCCCTGTAGCTGACGGCAAAGAGTGCCGAACCGGCGCAATGATAAGAAAAACGCATTCGCAAACCCTACAAAAACCTACAAAAGCCGCCATTGATCTGCGGTGGGTGCAATCAGGGGGCGGGCTCCCTCGGGCACTCCTTTCGTCAGTCATCATTCAGTCGGCAGGCTCAACTCGAATTTGGCAAGTCCGCTGTCATTCTGGTACGTGATGGTTCCTCCCAGCATTGCGACGAGCCCTTCCACCAGATAGAGCCCCAACCCCGCTCCCGTCGTGTTGTAAGCCTGTGGACTGCGATAATACTTGGTGAATACTCGCTCTGGATCGGGTAGACCGGCGTTGCCCGGGTGATTGGTAAAGGTGAGGCTGATCCATAGGCTTCCGTGCCGAGTGATAGCGGATACCGTGACCATGATTTTTGTCCCTGGCGCAGAATATTTGAGGGCATTCCCCAGAAGGTTCTGGCAGGCAATCCGCAGCAACTGACGGTCCGTCTCAATCACCGGAAGAGCCTCCATTTTCAGGGCTACGCGATCTGCGTTTCCACATCCGGCGATGACTTCATGCAGCAGCTGGCCGACATGACAGGGCGCGGGCCGGAACGAAAGCCCCTGATGCTCCAGTTGATCCAATTGCCGGCAGCGCTCAATGATGCCATCCATCTCCAAGAGGGCATGATCGGCGAGTCGCCGGGTTCTGGGGGGAGACTGCATCGAGCCTATGGCCAGACGCACAACCGACATCGGGGTTCTCAGTTCATGAGTCAACATGGCCATGAACCGTTGCTGATTGTCTTTTTGTGAGCGCTCCAGACTCAATTGCTGCTGTGCCAGGCCGAGTTCGAGCCGGGCTTGCTGGCCTTCGGCTGTCATTTGCCGGGAATGAAGAAACAGAATCCAGAAAATGATGACGTCGGCGATCAGGTTATGCGCCATTAACGAATTGAGCGCCCAATCGGCCAAGCCGCCCCACCCCAACAGGGGCACCATCGTGATCAGCAATACCACGATTTGCAAGCCAAATAATGCGCGTAAGACCCGGCGGCCGGGAGGGGATTCCCGGGTGGCCGTCAGCGCCAGAATGAGTATGAAAACCGACAGGAAGACCACCAGGATAAGGTTGATTTTCAAGGCCGGATAAGCGTATCCGAGAAGCACGGCGACAGAGAGGCTGGGGTGGACTAACCCTGTCAGGGTCAGCAGCTTGAATAACCATGGATTGGGCCTGAAGGGTCGTAATATCGCCCGATACAGCGGGAAGCTGATAAAGACCATGTTGATGATGAAAAGGCTGGTCAGCAGGTCGTTCAGTTCGGGGCTCGCGGAAGGAACAAAGGGCGCCAGAAAGCCCATGAAACCGAGTTCGTAGAAGATGAACGAGATTTGGTAAAGCACAAACCAGCCGGTGACCGGCTGGCGGTGGTTAAAGAAGTCCTGAATGGCCCACAGCAGCAACCACAGGGAGGTGCCCAGCAGCACAACCTGGAGGAGTATCAATTTCAGTTCCTTGATAAACGCCTCGTCCGGCGTCAGGGCTTCGACGTCGAACAGCACGCTGCTGCTGGTTTTCAGCCGCAGGTAGTAAGTGCTTAATGGTGCGAGCGGCCTCACCACGAAACCCAGTGTAATGGCCTTGCGGTCCCGGTCCTCAAACGGGTAACGATCGCCCGTGACCCGGGAATTCCAGTTCCCTGGCTGATCGAAACTCGGCTCGTACAGCCTGATTTCATCAAGAAAAGTCGAGCGAATCCGCAGCTCGACGTGTTCTGAATTCGCCGGTGCTCTAACGCCAAGACGAATCCACTGCGCATCACGCGAATACCCCTTGGCAACCGCCGCTCCCATCGGCCGGAACGGTGCGCTGAGTACTTCATCGAGGGTCGCATTGCCGCTGGGGTCAGCGTAAATCTCCCGGGAAACGATCAGATCCGACGCGAACGCCGGGAGCGCACAGAGCCCGCTGGCCAGGAACAGCAGCAGGGCGATGGTCGTTTCTGTTGCGGGCAGTCTCATGGTACTCATTGGGTGGAATGTAGGGTTTTGTAGGGAATCTTTTTTCCCGTTTGATATTTTGACCTTAAACAGTGCAACGGACCTCTCCCGACAATACTCCCGTTGCACCCATCCTGTACTCGTTCCTCCCGGCAGAGGTTACCCGATGAAACCCCGCAAATTGAGTCCGCCAATGTATGGAGCCCAGGCCCGCCAGGCCTGGCGGGTTTTCTGGCTGGGTCTGTCGCCTAGGCAACTCCGGCCTCGTTCATGCGGGGTGGGTGCCGGATGGGCCGGTCAATACCATGGCGGTCGGGACGGACGGCACTACCTATCTGAGCGGGTGGAGATTTACGGTTCATGTGGTGATGTCCCACATCAATCGAGGGAAAGACACGCCTTGAGTGCATGGACCAGAAAGAGTGGTGGGGTACTTTCTCGACCGTCAAGTATTAGGGGGCGCGTTAGCTTCTTCTGGCTGGTTCGAACGGAACTCCCAATTTTAAGCTTGAACTGGAAAACTCACTCCATATAAAACCCCCTGCTAAACAACCGGAGGAACCCATGAGCGAAAAGAATCCCCAAAGTGATCGGAACGAGATTTTTGAGTGTGCCTCAATCCGCGAGCATGACCTTTCAAGACGAGAGGTTCTAGGTCTCATGGGGGGAGGTTTGAGCATGGCGATACTCGGAACAGGATTTCTGGGAAGTTCGGCTACCATGGCCCAGGACCATTCAGTGCGTGTTACTGGGCAGGCTGATGGGGTTTTTCCGGCGCTCTTCCGTTTCCAGTGGGAATTAGCTTAACCTGATGCGCTTTCATCCCGGCTGTTGAGGTCATGTCGCATGGATTCCACTCTGTTGTTCACATCCGCCTTGGGTCTTCAGGCGCCTTGGCAGGTGACGGATATTC
>SXQV01000132.1 GCA_005792805.1 Methylococcaceae bacterium
GGCGCGACTATTCTGGGCCGCATCACCATAGGCCGGGGTTCGACCATCGGCGGCAATGTCTGGTTGACGAAGAGTGTTCCTCAGGACAGTAATGTCACCCAGGCCCAGGCGCGGCAGGAACTGTTTATTCACGGGGCGGGCATCTGACGTGAAACCGGATTCGCCGGGCGCGGAGCCGCCACCACTCCGGCCCAAAGCAGTTACTGATGATATGGAAAGTCATGTCATTGCTGACTTCGCTCAGCCAACGGTTCAGTGTGGGGCATCGTTGTGCCGATGGGGCCGAGGGTGACTTAACTTCCTGATGCTCTGTATCAATCAAACGTCGAGCAGCAGCCGGGCAGGATCTTCCAGGAGCTCTTTGACAGTAAAGAGGAATGACACGGCTTCGCGTCCGTCGATAATGCGGTGATCGTATGAAAGTGCCAGATAGATGACTGGACGAATCACAATCTGGCCGTCCTCGACCACGGGGCGTTCCTTGATGGCGTGCATCCCCAGAATCGCGCTTTGTGGGGGATTGAGGATGGGGGTCGATAGCATCGACCCAAAAATTCCACCATTGGTAATAGTGAACGTCCCGCCCGTCAGTTCCTCAAAACTCAGTTTTCCGTCGCGGCTGCGGAGGGAAAACTCGTTGATGGCCTTTTCAATATCCGAGAAACCGAGGGCGTCGGCGTTACGGAGTACCGGCACCACGAGACCCCGCTCGCTGGTTACGGCGATGCCTATGTCGTAGTAGTCGTGATACACCACCTCGTTGTCTTCCACCGAGGCATTGACGATAGGAAACCGCTTCAGTGCCTCGACCGAGGCTTTGACGAAAAAAGACATCAGCCCCAGCTTGACTCCGTGCCGCTGTTCGAAACGGCTCCGGTGCTGGTTTCTCAGGTCGAAAACCTTTTGCAGGTTGACTTCATTGAAGGTGGTCAGGGTGGCGGTTGAGTGCTGGGCTTCCAGCATCCTCTCGGCAATACGTGCCCTGATGCGCGTCATCGGCAGACGCCGCTCGCCGTGCCTTAAAGAGCTCGCGCTATTCGGCAGGGAAGGCGGGGCGGCACTCACCGGTTTCCCGGACGCCAGCGCTGAACGCTGCCCGACGAAATTCAGTACATCCTGCTTGGTGATTCGGCCCGTGGCGGGGATGTCCGAGGCTTCCAGCTGGTGTTCCATCAGCAATCGGCGCACGGCCGGGCTGACGGGCTGATTGATCGCCGCAGTCTTGGATGCGGGGCGGGCGGCTTGCGCTGGAGTTGACGGCGTTGTGTGCGGGTCTTCCGTCAAGGGTTCGCCGGTGTTCGCCTGAACGCCGGTTTCGATGATGGCCAGAATATCGCCGCTGGAGACGGTATCGCCCTTGTGGTGGCGGACTTCCTGTAAAACCCCGTGTTCAGGGACGGGTACTTCGAGCACCACCTTGTCTGTTTCCAGATCAATGAGGCTGGCATCCTTTACTAACTGTTCACCCGGCTGGTAGTGCCAGTCGAGCAGCGTGGCATCGTTGACCGATTCAGGAAGGTGGGGGACAAGGACTTCAATACGCATTGCTGGGGTCCGTTTATGGCTAGTTGTCTAGCGGCCGCCTGTGCCGTAGAGGGCATCGTAGACCACCTGTTTCTGTTGTTCGATATGCCGATGGAATTGTCCCACCGCCGGTGCGGGGCACATGGGGCGCCCTGCGTAGGTTAAGGTCGCCTGGTTTTCCAGGTGGCCGATGAAACGGTGCCTGATTTGATGCCATGCCCCCTGGTTTTCCGGTTCCTCCTGGCACCATACCCACTCCCGGATATTCGGGTATTTCGAGAGTTCGGCGACAAATTCCCTCTCCGGAAACGGGTAGAGCTGTTCGATCCGGATAATCGCGATATGCTCCAGCGAATCTCGGCGCCGGGCCTCCAGCAAGTCGTAGTAAACCTTGCCGGTGCAGAGTATCACGCGGGTGATTGCCTTTGCGTTCAGGGGGTCGATTTCGCCAATCACATTCTGGAACTGCCCTGCGCTCAGTTCCGCGAACGAGGAGACGGCGAGTTTATGCCGCAGCAGACTTTTTGGCGTCATTACGATCAGCGGCTTTCTGAATGCCCTTACCATTTGCCGGCGCAGCAGGTGGAAGATCTGGGCCGGTGTCGTCGGCACACAGACTTGCATGTTTTGCTCGGCACACAGTTGCAGGTAGCGTTCGATGCGTGCGGAGGAATGCTCGGGGCCTTGGCCTTCATAACCATGAGGAAGGAGCAAGGTCAGTCCGCAAAGCCTGCCCCATTTGCTTTCGCCCGAGGCGATGAACTGGTCGATGACAACCTGTGCATTGTTGGCGAAATCCCCAAATTGTGCTTCCCAGATCACCATGACTTCCGGCGCAGAACTGGCATAGCCGTATTCAAAGCCGAGCACACCTTCTTCCGACAGTAATGAATCGTAGATCTGGAAGGGTGCGGCGGGTTTCGCCAGTTGCTGTAGCGGGGTGTATGAGATGCCCGTGGCCTGATCGTGCAGGATCGCGTGGCGATGAAAGAATGTCCCGCGTCCGACATCCTGGCCGGTCAGGCGGATAGGGTAGCCCTGGTGCAGCAGCGAGGCATAGGCCAAGGTTTCGGCAAAGCCC
>SXQV01000016.1 GCA_005792805.1 Methylococcaceae bacterium
ATGCACGCCATAGCGGGATAGGGAGAAGCCTTATGCCGCCCATTTCGCCCAGAATCAGCCAAATGAGACAGGTATGAACAACAAAATTCCAGATGAGGGTCAGAGCCTGCTCATTCGGAGATGCGAACCCAAAAATTCAAACTTCGGTTCTGCGCTGTGAGCGTCTCTCTCTTCTCCCTATCCGACAGACTCCTAGATCAGCGGCGACAGCAGAAGGCATGAAAAGTAGAAGTTCCACGCGCAAGCAGAAGGCCAGCGACCTAAAAAGGCCACTGGCAAGAGCCCTTCAGTGAAACTCAGACGAAGGGGCGGACTAGTGATGGCTTGCCATGGGGGGCTCATCACCGGATTCAACGGTAGATTTAACCAACCCTGAGTAAATCGGACACCACTGCAACTTCGCGGTCACCACTAAAGCAACACCTATCAGCAGTAAAGGGATATTGGCCAAAAAGACAGACACCAAGAGTAGGCCGATACCCACCCCATAACGAAGACGCCGCTCCTTAGTGCCCACATTGAATTCGCGACTCATGGCTCGCTTTAGATCAAAGCTCATTCAAACCTCCTCGTGTTTACAAATTTCAGCCTCCGAATTGTGCTGGCTTCGTGCCAACCACGCAAGGCGGTTGCGAAAGAGATTCCGTTAGAATAAGCACATGGATGTCACCCCCATCATCGACCCGCTGAATCCGGCACAGCGCCTTGCCGTCTGCTCGCCCACACCAACGCTGTTGGTTCTCGCGGGCGCAGGCAGCGGAAAAACTCGCGTGCTGGTTCATAGGATTGCCTGGCTGATCAAGGCCGAAGCCATTGCTCCTCAAAGAATCCTGGCGGTCACCTTCACCAACAAAGCGGCCAGCGAGATGCGGGCACGCATAGAGTCACTGCTCAACATTCCCACTCGCGACCTTTGGGTCGGCACTTTTCACGGCCTCGCACACCGATTGCTGCGTCGCCACGCGGCTGACGCAAAACTACCTAATACCTTCCAGATTCTTGACTCGGACGATCAGTACCGCATCCTGAAACGACTGATCAAAGGCCTGCAACTTGACGAAAATCGCTGGCCAGCGCGCCAGGCACAGTGGTTTATCAATGCACAAAAAGAAGAAGGCCGGCGCGCTCGAAACATGTCAGCCCCGCATGACCCTTTTGAACGACAGATGCTGCGAATTTACCAAGCCTATGAAGAACTCTGCGATCGTTCCGGGCTGGTGGACTTCGCCGAACTACTGCTTAGAGTCCATGAATTACTCCGTGATCACCCCGATTTATTGGCGTTTTATCAGAAGAAATTCGAACACATTCTGGTTGACGAATTTCAGGACACCAACCGGATCCAGTACGCATGGCTACGACTGCTATCCCAGGATCGCGAAAATCTTTTTGCCGTCGGCGACGATGACCAGTCAATCTATAGTTGGCGCGGTGCCATGGTGGAAAATCTTCAGCATTATCAGCACGACTATCCCAGCCATAACCTGATTCGCTTGGAGCAGAACTATCGCTCTACCGGTAATATTTTGGCGGCTGCGAATGCGCTAATCACCCACAACCAAAACCGTCTTGGCAAGGATCTCTGGACCGAACTCGGCACAGGCGAAGCCATCTCGCTTTACAGCGCCTTCAACGAGCAAGATGAAGCCTACTTCGTGGTGAATCGACTGCAGGCCTGGTCACAAGGCGGCCACGCTCGGCGGGACGCCGCCATACTCTACCGCTCCAATGCTCAGTCCCGCCAATTTGAAGAGAAACTGGTAGCCATGGGTGTACCCTACCGAGTTTATGGCGGCCTGCGATTCTTCGAGCGCGCGGAAATTAAAGATGCCCTAGCTTATCTGCGTTTAATCGCCAATCCCCAGGACGACGCCTCACTGGAGCGCATCGTCAACACCCCAACAAGAGGCATCGGCGCCAAATCACTCGATATCATCCGAGACTTGGCACGGACAAAACGATTGTCGCTCTGGCAAGCCACAGAACAACTTTGCCTGGATGAGGCAATCCCGACCCGAGTTCGTAAGCCTTTACTCCAATTCAAGACACTGATCGAACACCTGAATACGACAACCACCGGACTGGCGCTGTGGGAGAAAACCAAAAAAATCCTGACAGACTCCGGACTCGTTGAGCATTATCGAAAAGAGCGAAGCGAACAGGCCGAGCAACGCATCGAAAACCTCGAAGAGCTGGTTAATGCCGCACGACAGTTCGAGCATGAACCCACGCTTGACCCGGAATTGACTGTACTTGACCAATTTCTGGCACATGCCGTATTGGAGTCTGGCGAAAATCAAGCGAACTCGGATAGTGATTACGTGCAACTAATGACGCTCCATGCAGCGAAAGGGCTTGAGTTCGACTTGGTATTCCTCGTCGGGCTCGAAGACGGACTCTTCCCAAGCCTTCAATCCCTAGATGAGGCCGGTCGACTGGAGGAAGAAAGGCGCCTTTGCTATGTGGGTATCACTCGTGCGCGAAAAAAGTTATACCTGACTTATGCCGAATCGAGGCGTCTTTACGGCAAAGAGACCCATCCTCGTCCGTCCCGCTTCATAAGGGAAATACCACCCGAGCACATTGAGGAAGTTCGCCTAAGAGGAGGAACCAGTCACACCGCTGCAATCAACACACCCTACCTACAGCGCCTCGCCGAAAAGCGACCTTTCCGTATTGGACAGAGAGTTGTTCATGGCAAATTTGGCGAAGGCGTTATCTTGCAGGCCGAAGGCGAAGGCAACCAGGCTCGCATACAGGTCAATTTTGAGAATGCCGGCGCAAAATGGCTGATGCTGGCGTACGCCAATCTGGAATATCACACCTGACCGTTGCGCCCATGCATTTTGACGCCATCATCTTCGATTGTGACGGAACTTTGGTAGACAGCGAAAGGGTCGGAAACGCCGTCATCGTCAAATGTGCTGAGGAGTTGGGGCTCACTCTCACCCTTGAGGAAGCGCTTGAGCATTTCGCGGGCCGAAAAATGGCCGATACCATGGGATTAATAGCACAATGGCTCGGCAAACCCGTACCCGACTGGTTTCTTCCCACCATCAGAAAACGAATGGTCGACGCCTTTGAGGAACGGCTTGAGGCCATGGACGGCGTCCATAGCTTGCTTCAAAAATTGTCCACGCCGGTTTGTGTCGCGTCCAATGGCCCTCAGGACAAAATGCAGGTGAGCCTCCGGGTCACAGGTCTCTTGCCATATTTTGGTAACCGGATATTCAGCGCTTATGACTGCGGAAGCTGGAAACCTGACCCCGGCCTTTTCCTTTACGCCGCCGACGCCATGGGGGTAGATCCCAAATCCTGTGCCGTCGTGGAAGACAGCCCACTGGGCATTCAAGCCGCGCTTTCAGCCGGAATGGTCCCTTTCGGATATGCTCCCACCGGGGACGGCGCTACCCTCGCCATTGGCGAAACGAAGATTTTCACCCATATGCGCTCTCTGGAGGCATTGCTCCGATAGAAAACCATACACGCGTGCCGAGCCTAACCACTGAATGAGGTGTAGGATGATCACCGGCAGATCGGCTCAACAAAGCAAGCGACCACTCGGGCACATATTCCATTTGCTACATCCCCACCTTATACTAGCGGAAGGTGAAAACCCGCTCCCAGCCCTATCGGGGCCATAACCACTAAAACTAACATTCAGAGGGGAATGACGTGAAAGTCCATAATCTGACGAAAAGTGTACTCGTAGCCTTGATGGTCGCTAGTCCGCTGGTTGGCGCCGAGACTCAGTATCCAGCCGCCGACTTCCAGCCAGAGATCATCAAGCAGGATGCCGAATTGATCTCCAAGCACGCCGAGGCCAGTAAATTAGCGCCTGCGAGTGAAGCAACCAAATCAGCACCGAAGAGTGAAACAAAATCTGGGGTGGTTGCCTCCTCTAAAAAGCCCGAAGAAGACTCTAACCTTCCCTTAATTCTCGCTGCTGCCGGTGCTGCCGCCTTAGCCTTCTGGTTTCTCCGGAAAGGGAAGAGTTCGACCACTGCTGAAGTCTCCGCATCAACCCACGCGCCTGCCGGTGCCACCGGTGTGGCCAGATACATCAGTAATCAGAGCGGAGCCGTCGGAAGCGATGCGACTGGGGTAGCACGTTATGTGGCCTCAAGAGCTGAATCCGCCCCCGCAAAATCCCAAACTGGGGTAGCCAAGTACGTCCTATCCCTCACCGCAACCGAGGGCACCTCCAGCCCCAGCGCGAAACAGAAAACCGGCGTAGAGAAATATGTTGCGGCGCTACCAGAAGCCGTGAAACCGGCAGGCGAAACTGGCGTATCCAAGTACCTGAAAAATCAGGGGATTGCTGCCTGAGACAACGCTGACACGGTAACCCTGACAGCAAAAGAACTTTCATTGGTAACAGGCCAGCGCCAGCATGGGACTGGCCCGTCACTTTTGAATCGACCAAAAACGTGTGTTGACATCTTTCGGCCTTGTGCCTTAAATTCGGGAACAGTGCATTTCGGAAATGCATCGCACGCGAGCTATTAACCAACCATAAAACAATCGGAGAGATAACATGGCAAGACCATTAATTCAGTTGGCTCTGGACTCCTTAGACAACGCCACCACTTTCAAGCTCGCTACCTTAGCGGCACCCTACGTAGACATTCTGGAAATCGGTACGCCAAACATCAAGGCGAACGGCCTTCCTCTGGTACGGGAATTGAAAAAGAAATTCCCGAACAAGCTGTTATTGGTTGACCTGAAGACGATGGATGCGGGTGAGTACGAAGCGTCCCCCTTCTTCGAAGCTGGCGGTGATATCGTTACCGTACTAGGCGTATCCGGTCTTCCCACCATTGCTGGCGTCATCAAGGCAGCAAATAAGTACAACGCGGAAGTTCAGGTTGACCTGATCAACGTTCCCGACAAAGCCGCATGCGCTCGCGCAGCGGCTCAAGCAGGCGCACAGATCATCGGTGTCCACACCGGTCTTGACGCTCAGGCTGCTGGACAAACTCCGTTTACAGACCTCCAGCTCGTTGCCAGGTTAGGCTTGCCGGTTCGTATCTCTGTGGCCGGTGGCATCAAGCAGTCGACTGCACAGCAAGTTGCTCGCTCGGGCGCCGGTATTGTTGTTGTGGGCGCGGCTATCTACGGCGCACCTTCACCCGCTGATTCTGCCCGCGAAATCCGCGAGCTGATTGAGGCAGCATAAGATGGCGCATCGTCGACTCATCATAGACAAAATCACGGGCATCCTTGATGCCACGGACAATGCCTATGATAAGAAGTTGACCACCATGGTAGATAAGGCGTCCCGCATATTCATTGCGGGCGCAGGCCGCTCAGCCCTCGTTGCAAGATTTTTTGCCATGAGGCTGATGCATGGTGGTTACGATGTTTTTGTTGTGGGCGAAATTGTCACGCCCAGCCTGAAGAAGGGAGACCTTCTTATTGTGATCTCTGGATCTGGTGAAACCGAAACCATGATCGCTTTCGCTAAACGGGCAAAGGAGCTTGGAGCAGAGATCGCACTGATTTCGTCCAGAACGAGCTCCACCCTGGCGGATATGTCAAATTCTGTGATTCCGATTGGGAATCCAGACATGTACGGAAAGGTTGTGGGTATGCCCATGGGGACTGTATTCGAGTTGTCCACATTGGTCTTCCTCGAAGCGACCATTTCTCATATCATTCATGAGAAGGGCATAGCAGAGGAAGAAATGCGCGCACGGCACGCGAATCTCGAATAATCAGCAGGTGCCCTGCACTTAATAAAACCGGCCGCTAATTGCAGCCGGTTTTTTTTCGCCTAGAGAAGTCCTTGGTAACACTGCAAACGTGTGCAGATGTCTCTCTTCGTGCTGCAACGGGGGAAAACCAGCCACCCACTACCGCCCTTTCAGCAGGAAGAGGATGCCCCGTTCTCAAACACCAACAAATTGTGCCCACGGAGGATTAGGTAATTGATAATTTTCGAGCATAAAAAAAGGGTGGGTACATCAGCACCCACCCTTTTTTCAGATTTTCAGCTTGGTATTTCGATTATTTAATGACCGGATCCAGCTTGCCACCCGCATAAAGGTCTGTCATTTGAGCCAGACTAAGCGGCTTTATTTTTGCTGCATTGCCTGCGGTTCCGAAAGCCTCGTAACGGTCCTTACAGATCTGCTTCATGCCTTGAGTAGCGGCGGCTAAGAACTTGCGCGGGTCGAATTCTTTTTTGTTCTCCGCAAAGAACTTGCGCATCGCGCCAGTAGAAGCCATGCGCAGGTCGGTGTCGATATTAACCTTGCGAACACCATGCTTAATGCCTTCGACAATTTCCTCTACCGGAACGCCGTAGGTTTCACCCATATCACCGCCATACTCATTGATGATCTTGAGCCAGTCCTGAGGAACCGAAGAGGAGCCATGCATCACGAGATGGGTGCTCGGGATTCGAGCATGGATTGCTTTCACCCGATCAATGGCCAGGATGTCACCCGTTGGGGGACGAGTAAACTTATAAGCGCCGTGGGATGTACCGATAGCGATTGCCAGTGCATCCACCTTGGTCTTCTTGACGAAATCAGCAGCCTCTTCCGGGTCGGTCAATAGCTGAGAATGGTCACCACTCCCTTCAAGGGAGCCCAAACAACCCAACTCACCTTCCACGGAAACACCACAGGCATGAGCCAGCTCCGCTACCCTACCGGTGACTTCAACGTTGTATTCGTACGTTGACGGGGTTTTTGCATCCTCCTTCAGTGAACCGTCCATCATAACGGAGCTGAAGCCGCTCTGGATGGAGCGGAAACACACCGCCGGTGATGCACCGTGGTCCTGATGAACACAGATCGGGATTTCCGGATACATTTCAAGCGCCGCATACATCAGATGACGAAGGAAGGGTTCCCCGGCATATTTACGTGCGCCCGCCGAGATCTGCACGATCACAGGACTATCGGTTTCCTTGGCGGCCTCAAGAATCGCCTGAATCTGTTCCAGGTTATTCACATTGAATGAAGGTACGCCGTAATTATTTTCAGCAGCATGATCAAGCAGCTGCCTCAGAGAGATTAGCGCCATCGTATATTCCTCTATGATTGATTCACCGAGCTGCGGCCCCCCAAGAAGGGCCGCGCCTGGTTATGGTTTTTCTAGAACAGTCCTTCGACGGTCGTCACAACATTGTCAACTGTAAAGCCGAACTCCTTGAAAAGCTCGCCAGCCGGTGCAGACTCACCGAAACGGTCGAGACCGATTACCTTTCCGCCAAAGCCGACATACTTGTACCAGCCATCGCTGACACCGGCTTCCACCGCAACACGGCGTGTAACCGATGGTGGCAAGACCGAGTCACGATATGCCTGACTCTGCTTCTCAAACACGTTGGTTGAGGGTACTGATACAACACGAACATTCTTGCCCTTCTCGGCAAGCGCTTCCTGAGCCTTCACTGCCAGCTCCACTTCAGATCCGGTCGCGATGATGATTGCATCCGGTGTACCGGCACAATCACGCAGGATATAGCCCCCCTGGGCAATGGCTGCTACCTGTTCAGCCGAACGACTGACATGCGGCAAATTCTGGCGCGAGAAAATCAAGCAGCTAGGACCATCCTTGCGATCAACAGCCGCCTTCCAGCAAACCGCCGATTCAACCGCGTCGGAAGGACGCCAGACATTCAGATTTGGCACCATGCGCAGCGTAGCCGTCTGCTCAACGGGCTGGTGCGTCGGACCGTCTTCACCCAGACCAATAGAGTCATGGGTATAGACATAAATCACCGGAGCCTTCATCAGCGCCGCCATACGAATAGCATTGCGAGCATACTCCGAGAACATCAAGAAGGTAGCACCGTAGGGAATGAATCCACCATGGACGGCAACACCGTTCATAATCGCCGACATACCGAACTCACGCACACCGTAGTAAACGTAATTACCGTCGTGACCCGGCGCATTGACATCCTTACACCCGGACCACAGCGTCAGGTTAGAACCGGCCAAGTCGGCTGAACCGCCCAGCAACTCGGGCAACAGCGGACCAAAACCGTTCAAGGTGTTCTGAGAAGCCTTGCGACTGGCGATGGTTTCACCTTTTTCGTTGACCTTTGCAACGAAGGCCGCAGATTTCTCAGCCCAATCCTTTGGTAGCTCCCCTGACATGCGACGCTCGTATTCAGCTGCCAGTTCAGGGAATTCGCGACGGTAGTTCTCGAAGCGGTCATTCCAATCCCCTTCAACCTTGGCACCAATTTCCTTTGCGTCCCAGCCTTCGTAGATATCGCCGGGAATTTCAAATGGCGCGTGCTTCCAACCCAGGTTTTCGCGGGTCAACGCAATTTCATCATTACCCAGCGCGGCACCGTGGCACTCTTCCTTGCCTTGCTTGTTTGGCGAACCAAAACCGATAATGGTCTGGCAGCAGATGATGGACGGCTTGTCGGTAACCTTCCGTGCCTCCTCAATGGCCTTTTTGATCGCTTCAGGATCGTGGCCATCCACCTTCGAGATGACATGCCAGCCATAAGCTTCGAAGCGCTTCGGCGTGTTATCCAGGAACCAGCCGGGAGTATCGCCATGCCCACGAACTTCACCATCGATAGAGATGTTGTTGTCGTCATAGAAGGCAATCAACTTGCCCAGTTTCATGGAACCCGCCAAGGAGCAGGCCTCATGAGAAATACCTTCCATCAGACAACCATCACCCAAGAAAACATAAGTGTGATGGTCGACGATCTTGTGGCCCGGCTTATTGAACTGGCCGGCAAGCGTACGCTCAGCCAGCGCCATGCCCACCGCATTGGTAATACCCTGCCCCAGGGGGCCAGTGGTTGTCTCTACGCCCGGTGCATAGCCGTACTCCGGATGTCCCGGAGTTTTGGAATGCAATTGGCGGAATCTTTTCAGTTCTTCAATCGGAAGGGCATAACCTGTCAGATGCAACAGGGAATAGATCAGCATCGAGCCATGTCCGTTAGACAGGACAAAACGATCACGATCGGGCCATTTGGGGTTAACCGGGTTGTGGCGCATGTAGTCATTCCACAAAACCTCGGCAATGTCGGCCATTCCCATTGGCGCTCCGGGATGCCCGGAATTCGCTTTCTGTACGGCGTCCATGCTCAATGCGCGGATGGCGTTTGCAAGTTCTCGGCGCGAGGGCATGATGTTCTCCTTAAAGATTGTTGATGAATATGGAACGCAGAATTATCCATCAGAGACGCTGGGTTTGTCACGGGCTACCTTGACGGAGCCGGTCTGAGCGTTTCTGATGGAACTATTCCGCGCGAAAACAGAGTGTCCCGTCAGGGGTGGACACTCTATAGCCTCTCTCGTATAAGAAGAAGTCAGACTTTTTTACCAATCGGATAAATCTTTATTGATGCTTTCCCAGGAACACTCCCGATGAACATCACCCTCAGACAGCTCAAGGTATTTGAGCGCGTAGCAAAAAGGCTCAGCTTTACGCGGGCGGCCGAGGAGCTTTTCCTGACTCAACCCGCCGTCTCAATGCAGATCAAACAATTCGAGGAGGCCGTTGGTTTGCCACTGTTCGAGCGGCTGGGCAAAAAAATCTATCTTACCCAGGCCGGAACAGAACTTTATCAGCTGAGCCGGAACATCGCCCAACAACTGGATGAGGCGGAACAGCTCATTGAAGAGCTGAAAGGAACTGAAACTGGCCGGCTAAATGTCTCTGTCGCTAATACCGTCCATTACTTTGCCATCCGGATGCTGGGAGAGTTCTGTCGCCGTCACCCCAAGGTACGGGTCAGCTTCAAGGTCACTAATCGCAAAGGGCTGCTGCAAAACCTTGAGGACAACGAAGCGGATCTACTGCTCATGGGGCAACCGCCGGACAACCAAGACCTTGAGGCTGAGTCCTTTCTGAAAAATCCATTGGTCATCATAGCGCCGGCGGGACACCCGTTGTCCGGAAAAAAGGATATCGCCCTCAAGGAGCTATCAAACGAGACCTTCATCATGCGGGAAATCGGTTCCGGGACGCGCAATTCGGTAGAGCGTTTTCTTGCCGAGCGCGGCGTCCATCTGACCGTCAGTATGGAAATGAACACTAACGGAGCCATCAAACAAGGGGTCGAAGAAGGGCTCGGCCTTGGGATCGTGTCGATCCATACGCTGGAACGGGAACTGGAAAGCGGCAGGCTGGTAGTGTTGGATGTGGAATCCTTCCCCATCATGCGGCAGTGGTTCATGGTGCATCGTGCGGGCAAACGGCTGTCTGCAATCGCCACCCAGTTCGCCGATTTCGTGAGGCACGAAGCCCATCATTTCGTTCGAAACGACATCATCGAAGTAGCCATTGGCCACCAATTTGCCGACCTCAGGGCAAGAATTCCAAATGAACCCTGAAGTTATCAATCAGCCTGGTCGCGCCTAGACGCGCGGCGGCGAGTATTATCAATGACATGTCTCCGGTGCGGGGAATTACTAGATCGCTCTGACACCGAATCGCAAAATAGTCGACACTGAAACCCGCCTCCGCCAGCACGGCCTCTTGTTCGGCCTCAATCGCCGAAAAATCTCGGCGCCCCCGCTCCAGCTCCTCCACCGCCCGGCAAAGCCCGGCATAAAGCAATGCGGCCTTTGCCCGCTCATCCTTCGACAGATAAGCGTTACGGGAGCTCATGGCGAGTCCAGAGGATTCTCGTACAGTAGCAACACTCTCGATCTCCACCGGAAGATTCAAATCCCTCACCATCCGACGAATAACCGTCAGCTGTTGATAGTCTTTTTCCCCGAACATGGCAAAGTCCGGCCGCACCTGATTGAACAACTTAAGAACAACAGTAGCCACGCCCCGGAAATGACCCGGCCGGAATTTTCCGCACAAATCGGAGGAAAGCCCGGGCACTTCAACGAAAGTCATATTGACCGAATCGTCCGGATAGATCTCGGCGACCTCCGGCAGATACAGCAAATCCACGCCAGCAGCGCCCAGTTTGTCTGCATCCTCTCCAGGAGTTCTGGGGTAAGCCGCGAAATCCTCAGCTGGACCAAACTGGGAGGGATTCACAAAAATGCTGGCCACCACTCGGTCAGCTTTGCGCCTTGCCTCCTGCATCAGGCGGAGATGGCCGTCATGCAGATTACCCATGGTCGGCACGAAGGCGATGGAATCGCCGGACACTCGCCAAGCGCAGATCGTTTCACGCAGATCAGCGCTCAAATTTACCGTCTGCATGGCTTGACGTCTAATCGAACAGAAAGGGGACTAATAACTGTGTTCAGATGCAGGGAAGCGTTGCTCCCGAACGGCCCTCACATAAAGAGAGAAAGCCTCACCAATACCGGCGGCCTCTTCCAGAAAATTCCTGCAAAACGTTGGGCAACGAGGCGTCAGACCCAGCATGTCGTAAGACACCAGCACCTGGCCATCACAGCCCGGCCCCGCGCCAATACCAATGGTAGGAATTGCAAGGGCTGCCGTAATTTCGTTGGCCAGCAATGCCGGCACGCACTCCAGCACCAGCAGAGACGCTCCAGCATCCTGTAACAGGATTGCCTCCTCAAGGAGCCTCTGGGCGCTGCGATCATCGCGTCCCTGCACCTTATACGCACCAAGGCGATGGATGGATTGGGGCAAAAGACCAAGATGGGCGCACACCGGGATATCCTGCACCGCCAACGCGCGGACAACGTCCACCCGATGCCGCCCGCCCTCAAGCTTGACCATTTGGGCTCCCGCCTCGCGAACCAACCGCGCGGCACTCTCCTGCGCCTGCTGGATTGAGGCATAGGTCATGAATGGCAGGTCCACCACTAACAGGGGTCCGGCAGCCCCACGCCGCACAGAGGCGGCGTGGTAGATTACCTGCTCCAGCGTCACCGGCAGGGTCGATTCATGCCCCTGGATCACCATACCGAGCGAGTCACCGACCAGTATCATGTCGACACCCGCCGCATCCATGACTGAGGCAAAACAGGCGTCATAGGCCGTCAATGCGGCGATTTTTTCGCCCCGCGACTTCATTGCCTGCAACGCAGGCACGGTGAGAGGTCGCCCGATCTCACTCATTGGGAATCTCCATCAACCCCCTCTGCGGGCAGGCATCGACGAGATGCTTCAGCAAACCCAAGCCCGGCACAACCAATTCCGGCGCAATTTCCATGAGGGGATAGAGCACGAATTCCCGTTCGGCTATACCGGGATGGGGAACCTGCAATCGCTCCGAATCGATGTTTTGATCGCCATAAAGAAGAATATCGAGATCCAGCGTTCGGGGTCCCCACCGCTCGCCTAACCGCACCCGTCCATGAGCCGTTTCGATAGTCTGTAACTGTTCCAGCAAAGCCAAGGGCGCAAGGGTCGTGTCCACAGCCATGGCAGCGTTGACATAATCGGGCTGGTTTGCGGGCCCCATAGGGGCGCTCCGATAGAGACTGGAAAAACCTGCCTCAGTAACCTGGGGTATTGCCGCAATGGCCTGGCGGGCCGATTTGATGCGATCTACCGGCTGCTCCAGATTCCCCCCCAAGCCGATATAGACCCTCACCTCTCTGGCGTCAGGAGTTCGGAGCATGACTGGACGCTTTTTTCCGTGGACGTCGCTTACGCGTCCGGGTTCTGCCGGTCGACTGCGGGCCGTTGCGCACCATCGACTTTTGTTCGGCTTCATTCGCGACCTGAAATCGCGTCCACCAATCCGCCAGGGCGGGATCGGCCTCACCCGTCTCGGCGCGAAGCACCAGGAAATCGTAAGCTGCACGGAACCGGGGGTGGCCCAACAATCGGAAAGGCCGGCCGCCCTGGATCAGGTCAAAGCGCGGCTGCATTGACCACACCTCGCGAACCGGCAAGCCAATGCTTTTGGGTAAGGCAATCAGCCGAATTTGCCGATTGACGACCTCATTCCCCGCCTCCTGATAAGCCAGCAGGGCATTCTGCCCCGCTTCGATCAGCTTCTGGGCACGGGCGCGGACGGGCTCCCAGAGCAGTGCGGCAAACAAAAAATAGGGTGCCACCGGTTTATGCTCAGCAATCCGACTATCTGTTCGCTCCAGAGATTTTGCCAGAAACGTCAGCGGAAAACCTTCCGGCTCCTGACCAAGACACCGCTCCGTATCGGGAAACAGCGCCGCAAACACACCGTAATGCCGCAGTTGTTCGAAGGTCTGCACGGCGTAGCCGGACAGCATCAACTTCATGACCTCATCGAACAGTCGCGCCGCCGGTATTTCGCGGAGCAGATTGGCCAGCCGGGGAATCGGCTCGGCGGAATCTTCATGGATGGCAAACCCCAGCTTCACAGCAAAGCGGATAGCGCGAAGCATCCGCACCGGGTCTTCACGATAGCGTTTCTCGGGATCGCCGATCAAGCGCATCACGCAAGCGCGGTGATCCTCCATGCCGCCAACAAAGTCGACGACCGAAAAGTCATTGATGTTGTAATACAGCGCGTTAACCGAGAAATCACGCCGAAACGCATCCTCCTCAATCGTGCCATAGACGTTGTCACGGAGAATGCGGCCATTTTCCAAAACTCGATCGATTTGTGCCTCCTCGGCTTGAAGGGCACGGAAGGTGGCGACTTCGATGATTTCCTGGCCGAAATGAACATGAGCCAATCGAAAACGCCGGCCAATCAAGCGGCAGTTACGAAACACCGAGCGAATCTGTTCCGGATGGGCATCGGTAACGACATCAAAATCTTTGGGCTCACGACCCAGGAGCAAATCGCGGACACAACCTCCCACCAGATAGGCTTCAAAGCCGGCCTTTTTCAGCCGATAAAGAACTTTCAACGCATTTTCGCTGACCTGTGATCGCGAAATATTATGCTCTGAACGGCTATAGACCCGAGGCAATCCATCACCGACGAGAGCAGCTGGCGTCTCGACAAGAGGGGAAGGCCCTAGAAGTTTCTTAATAAAAGTGAGAATGGACAGGGGATTTCCATCTAAAGAGGGTGGGGAAACAAACCCGGCGAATATTAACTTACCGGACAAGCGCTGGCAAAAGTGTCCTGCCCCCGCAAACCCGTTATCATGCCGCCTCAAATTCACGAGTATCGAGACATTCATGCAGATTGAAAGCAACAAGGTCGTTTCCATTCACTACAAACTCACCAACGACGATGGCGATATCCTGGACAGCTCCGAGGGTCAGGAACCGCTGACCTATCTCCACGGACTCGGCAATATCATCCCCGGCCTGGAGAACGCCCTGAACGACCGGATTGTGGGTGATAAATTCACCGTGACCATCGCGCCTGCGGAAGGCTACGGCGAGCGTGACAACGAAATGGTGCAGTCAGTCCCCAAAAATTCATTTCAGGGCGTGGACGAAATCCTTCCCGGCATGCAGTTTCAGGCGCAATCGCCGGACGGCATGCAGCTGGTCACCGTCATTGATGTAGATGGCGACGAGGTCATTCTTGACGGCAACCATCCGATGGCTGGAATCACGCTAACCTTTGACGTCGAGGTCACCGAAATTCGCGACGCCACGACCGAAGAGCTGGAACATGGTCATGTGCATGGCCCGGGCGGACATCACCACTGAGTTTAGCCAGACAAAACCCGGGCAGGGCAGCGCACCGCTGCCCAATCCCGGCTCAATCAGCGAGATGAGCCCACATGTCATGGTCATCTACTTCCTCGATCACGACGTTCACCCGATCGCCCACGCTTAAGTGAGTTGCGCCATCAATGAACACCTGACCATCAATCTCTGGCGCATCGGCACGACTCCTGGCCACCGCCCCCTCCTCCACGACTTCATCCACCAGCACCTGCTCGCGGCGCCCTACCCGAGCCTCCAGCCGATCAGCACTGATACGTGACTGGAACTCCATAAAACGCGCCAGCCGGTCCTGCTTGATCTCCTCCGGAACCGGATGGGCCAGCTCATTAGCCATAGCGCCCTTGACCGGCGAATAGGCAAAGCAACCTACGCGATCCAGCTGGGCCACATCAAGAAAGTCCAGCAACTGCTCGAAATCTTCCTCCGTCTCGCCGGGAAATCCCACGATAAAGGTGCTGCGTAGCGTCAGATCGGGGCACATCTCTCGCCAACGCCGAATCCGGCCGAGGACATTTTCGGTGGCCGCCGGCCGTTTCATCCGCTTCAGAATGCGTTCGCTCGCATGCTGAAATGGAATATCCAGGTAAGGCAGTATCTTCCCTTCCGCCATTAAGGGAATAACCTCATCGACGTGGGGATAGGGATAGACATAGTGCATCCTGACCCATACGCCTAAGTCACCCAGCGCCTGGGCGAGATCGAAAAACCGGGTCTTGATGGGACGACCATTCCAGAAATCCATTTTGAACTTTCGATCTACCCCGTAGGCACTGGTATCCTGAGAGACCACCAGCAACTCCTTGACGCCCGCCGCTACCAGCCGCTCAGCCTCCGTCATCACCTCACCCACCGGACGGCTGACAAGATCGCCACGCATCGACTGAATGATGCAGAAAGTACAACGGTGATTGCA
>SXQV01000133.1 GCA_005792805.1 Methylococcaceae bacterium
CCATCCGTGGATTACGTTCAAGGACCCGTGCAATATCCGCTACACCAATCGCCACGCGGGCATGGTGCACAGCTCCAATCTTTGCACCGAGATTACCCTGCATACCAACGACAGCGAAATCGCCGTGTGTAATTTGGGCTCGGTCAATCTGGCGGCACACATCACGGAGAATGGGGTTCTGGATGCCAATAAGCTCCAGAAGACCATAACCACCGCCATGCGTATGCTGGACAACGTGATCGACATTAACTACTACAGCGTCCCGCAGGCCCGCCGCTCCAATCTGCAGCATCGGCCGGTGGGCATGGGCATCATGGGATTCCAGGATGCGCTTTACCAGCTGGGTATTCCCTATGCATCCGAAGCGGCGGTGGCTTTTGCTGACCAGAGCATGGAGATGGTCAGCTACTACGCCATCGGCGCATCGACGGATCTCGCCGAGGAGCGGGGAGTCTATTCGACTTATGAAGGTTCGTTATGGAGTCGCGGCGTTCTGCCGATCGACTCGGTGGCTTTGGTTGAGCAGGAGCGTGGCGGTTACCTTCAGCAGGATCGTTCTTTATCCATGGATTGGGACAGTCTGCGTGAGCGGGTAAGGTCGGTAGGTATGCGCAATAGCAATACCATGGCCATTGCGCCCACCGCGACGATTTCCAATATCTGTGGTGTGTCGCAGTCCATCGAGCCCACCTACCAAAACCTGTTCGTCAAATCGAACCTGTCAGGTGAATTTACCGTGGTGAATCCCTATCTGGTCGCGGAACTTAAACAGCACGGCCTATGGGATGCGGTCATGATCAACGATCTCAAATACTACGATGGCAGTGTTCAACGGATTGAACGTGTGCCGGAGTCGATCAGGGAGAAGTATGCCACCGCGTTTGAGCTGGATGCCCGATGGCTGATTGAAGCGGCGTCCCGCCGGCAGAAATGGATCGATCAGGCGCAGTCGCTCAACCTGTATCTGGCTGAACCTTCTGGTAAGAAACTGGATACGCTCTATAAATTTGCCTGGGTACGAGGGCTAAAGACCACTTACTATCTGCGAACCATGGGTGCAACTCACGTGGAAAAGAGCACCGCCTTCGACGGCAAACTCAATGCGGTGAAGAATGAGTCAGGTGAGGGCCTGTCTCTTGAGTCCATGGCCGTCGCTTCATCAGATATTCGCGTTGAGTCTGGACCGAAACTCTGCTCCATCGACGACCCCACTTGCGAGGCCTGTCAGTAACTCAGCGTCCCCGCAGGTAACGCCGCGCCCCGTCCCGGGGCGCTTCTGTATCAAGGCTAAAAATTCGATGGCAATAGCCTCAATCAGCTAACTATGCACCCTGGTAACAACTCCCAGGGATTCAATGCGCTGGCCAAAATTGATTAGCCATTCGGCTGGTAAGGACTCAAGTCGCAATGGCCCAGGTTGCAGGGAGGGCCGGGCTAGTCCGTACACGAGTACACCCTCAATATGAATCCCGCTATCAGGTAAACCGGCAAGGAAATCAAGGTAGATGGCTTGTTCCGTCTCCGCTGGCGGATATCCATCCATGGCAAATAAACAGGTCTGAATCCAGGTTGGACAGAGCTGACTGCAAGCGAGGAGATTTCTTAGGACGGTATCGTGTGTCAGGCTGACATCGTTGATTCGTCGCCTGCCCTGTTCCGTCGCGCTGTCCAGTTTGAACCAGACTTCACCGCCCAGTTCCGACCAGTGGGCCAACCCTCTTTGCACCTCCGGTTTCTGCATTAAACTGCCGTTGCTGATCAACACCAGCTTGATTTTGCCGAACAGATCAAATTCCCCACAACATTTCCCGATCAGTCCGATCACCTTGCCGAAGGTTGGGCAGCTTGTTGGTTCGCCGTTACCGGAGAGGGCGATATCGCGAATGACTCGCTGGTCCTCCGGTAGATCATAGCGAGCATAAAAATCCCCGTTGAGAACATCCTGTAAGAGGGTTTGCAGCTCATCTTCGAGCTGGAGTAAATCCACTGCTGGAGCAGATCCCCTGATCAAGTCAGGAACCTGGCAATAAATGCAACGCCAGTTGCAGGCATTGTTTGGGTTGAGGTTGATGCCGATGGACAGCCCGCCTGATCGACGGGAAAACACTGGATAGACATAGGTCATTCCCGTGCTGTCGCGACTGTGATCGGTGGTGGTTAGCTTTTGCATGGGATTTAAGCCGACATGATTTGGATCAGCCAATCAGGATTGATGTCCCGCAATTTTTGTACTGTCAACGAATTGCTGGGGTTCAACCGCCGCCTGATTTTTCGCCAGCCGCCTGTAGCTGTGCCCTGGTGCAGACCACCAGCGTTTAGCCGATGGTCTCTGAGTGGTTGATGAATCAGAATCCGAACGAAAGGGAAGATGGACATTGCTGACGACGATGCTGGCGGGCTTCAAGTGAAGCTCCGCAGCTGGGTTTCGCTTAAAAATCGTTGTCCACTTCGATGTTTTCCCGAGGGGTGACGATTCCCTGCTTTGCGCGCATACGCTGGTATTGCGATCCGGTCATCACGCTCTGTAGTCGCCCGTTCTTGAAGGTATAAAAAATATCCTCCTCACTGCTTCCGACCACGCCGTGGATCCTTTTGCTGGTTTGGCGCTTGTCCACCTGTACGATAAAGTCGTTTGGCCCGGCATAATCCGCCAATTCGGGTTTGCCACGCATAGTCAGTTCTGACATATCAGCAAAGTCGGTGTAGCTCATGCCCAGTGTGGGCTTGAATGAGCAAGCGCTCATGAAGAGTGTGAGTGACCCTAAAATGAGAAGTCTGCTTGGACTGTTCCTGTATTCTCGCATTGTCTTGTTCGTTTAGAAGATGATCCAGAGTACCGCTACCACATAGACCCAGCGCGGCAGTTTGTTCTGATGACCGCCGATGCTTATGTCATCCACTGTATGTAACCAGCTGAAGAGGGTATCCAGTGTCTGGTCATCCAGTGCCAGAATGTTCTCTATCTTCGCCGTCTCCTGAACTTGAGCCGCCGCTGGTCTGGCGGAGGCTCCGGATTTCTTCGCGGTTTTGGCTGTTTGTGCCATGGGCTGTTCCTCGGTATGTTCTTGCAGTAGGTGGGTGGCGGCGGGACGGAAATCTTTCCAGGGCGCCGTCCTCGATTGCCATTGTAAGACTCAAAGTTGTTGCGTGATTTCCGTCCAGTGGATCGAGAAATCATTTCCCATGAAAAATAATGCAATGTGCTCGACGATGGCGATGACAGGTATCCACAGTAATGCCAGGAGACTGACTCCTCCTTTACTTTGGACGCCGAGTAGTAGCCGCTCGGGTTCGAACTCCTTAATGGCAGCCTTGATCTTGTCGTCGGCGTGGATCCGGTAAAAATGGTTGCCGTACAGTCCCAGGGCGATGTTGAGAATCATTGTGTAGGGCATCAGCAAGAGAATAGCCTGATTCAGCGGGCTGTCGCCAAAAGGCGTGATGGAGCTTAGCAGCGGCGTCAGGGTCAACCGGGTCAGGCTGAAGACAATGGCATACAGATACATTTTTCGGTAGAGCAACCAGCCTTCGCCAAAGAGAAACGCAGACCAATTCCACGACCAGCGTCGTCTTTGCATTGAATCCCAGCCGAGAATGTAATGAGCGGCATTTGGCCCAACGAATGCCTCATGGAGCCGCTCATCAGAGCTCATGACCGGGGTTGTTATGCTGGATTTCACTGTGCTTCGTTTTCCCAAGAGAGGTGCTTCATTTGGCCTGTTTCCCGGTCTGATCTGCCCTGTATCAACGATTCATGGAGACGGGCGGGTGATTGTAGAGTAACCGCACAATGGTGCAGGCGTGTTTTCCAGAGTGTCCCGCCATTATGGGGGCACCGAATCGCTGTATTTGATCCCTCCCGATTTTTCCCTCAATGCGCCTCATCCCAGTTTTCTCCGACGCCCACATCCACCAGTAGCGGCAAGGACAGTTCCCCTGCGTTGGCCATCAGCGAGCGAATGGTCTGGCGTGCTTCGTCGATAAAACCTTCGGCGACCTCGAACACCAGGTCGTCATGTACCTGCATGATCATCCGCACCGGTACCTGTTGGGTTTGTATCCAGTCATCGACTGCCAGCATGGCCCGTTTGATGATATCGGCAGCCGCTCCCTGCAAGGGGGCGTTGATGGCCGTGCGTTCGGCATATTGACGACGCTGGGTGTTGCGATCCCGGATATCGGGAATGTAAAGCCTGCGCCCCCACGGGGTTTCGACATAGCCCTGCTCCCGGGCCAGGGTTTTGGCCTGTTCCATATAGGCCTTGACCCCGGGATAACGGGTGA
>SXQV01000134.1 GCA_005792805.1 Methylococcaceae bacterium
GTCGGGGTAAAGCATCGTTATACGCGACGATGAAAATCAAATGGAATTAGCAGGTCTCTCGTGAAGCCATTTGCCTTATCTGTAATCGCCGCTGTTTTAGGCTTGGGCGTTCCAGTCATTAGCCAGGCAGGTAAGCTGTCGTCCAAAGAGTTATCCAGCATCGGAAACATCGTGGTGATCTATCTGGAAAACCACAGTTTCGACAATCTTTATGGGCTATTTCCCGGTGCCGATGGCATTGCCCAGGCACCTCGAAAAACGGCCTTGCAAACCGATGAGCGAGGAAAAACTTACGCCTATCTGCCTCGGGTCATGGATACGCTCAGAAAACCTCACGTGCCTGATGGGCGTTTCCCTGAAAAGTTGCCGAATCGGGCTTTCGATATCGGGCGATATGTTCCCAAGAATGCACGTATCGGCGACCCCACGCACCGCTTTTATCAGCATCAGTCGCAGGTTCATGGTGGGCGTATGGACCGCTTTGCGGCCGTTTCGAATGTTGGTGGACTGGCGATGGGCTATTACGATGGCCGCGACCTGCCTCTGTGGGATTTCGCGCGCCGCTACACACTGGCGGACCGATTTTTCGCGGGGACTTTTGGCGGGTCGTTTATCAATCACCTGTGGATGATTTGCGCTTGTACGCCCCGGCATCCTGATCCGCCAAAGGAGAACACGGTCGAACTCGGTGCACGCGGTGAGTTGCTCAAGGATGGTGCTTACACGCCCGACGGTTACGCCGTTAACAATGTCTACTCCAGCTTCGGTCCGCGCAGCCCGGAGGCGGTGCACCCTGAAAAAGTGCTGCCCCCCTTGACTCTCCCCACCATCGGTGACCGGCTTTCCGACAAAGGCATCGACTGGGCCTGGTACGCTGCGGGCTGGAATAACGCGGTGGCGGGCAAGCCGGATGCGTCATTTCAATTCCACCATCAGCCCTTCACCTATTTCAGGCGATATGGTGACGGTACGCCGGATCGTGCGGCTCACCTGAAGGATGAGTCAGATTTTCTGGAGGCTATCTCCCGGGGTAATCTGCCGACGGTGACTTTCTACAAGCCGATCGGCAAGGACAACGAGCACCCCGGAAGTACCGACGTGATAACCGGAGAAAAGCGCGTCGCGGACGTTCTGACGCAGCTTGAGAAAAGCCCGCAATGGTCACGGATGGTGGTGGTTGTGACTTATGACGAATACGGCGGCTTCTGGGATCACGTGCCGCCGCCAAAATTGGATCGCTGGGGTCCGGGAAGTCGGGTACCTGCGCTGATCATTTCCCCGTTTTCACGGGGGGGATACGTCGATCACACGACCTACGACACCACTTCGATCTTGAAGCTGATCGAAACCCGTTTTGGACTGACGCCCCTGGGGGAGCGGGACGCCAAGGTTCAGAGCCTGGCGGAATCGCTGCATTTTGTTTCAGGTCTGAAGCACTGAAGGCTGTGACCGACTGCCGTCGGGCCAGCTTTTTGTTATAGTCCACGTCGCTTATTAACCACCCATAACGTGAGGCCATCGTGGAATCAAATCTAGTCAAGGGGATGATCGGGTTCGTCGTGCTGATGATCGTCGGTTTCGTTATCGTCGGAACCACCCGTGAAACCCAGCAGGAAAAGGTGCAGGGCGCGTTTCTGCAGACCTCCGGGATGTTGAACAGCCTCGCGCTGGATAAGTGTTCCGAGGCGGTGCGGCAGGAGGTGGCCGATCATCCCTATACGCCCTCAGAATCCAACAGTGACGGCATGACCTATGTCACGCTGGTATGGAACAACGTCGGCTCTGCCAAACGGGCGGAGTGCCGTTATATCCTGGATCAGGGTATCACCTTGTTGAAGATCGACGAGCGGACTCTGATTGAACAGACCGCCCCTGTCACGACCGCTCCTGCGGCGCCGAAGCCAGCGCACCACTAAAACTGAAAGGGGCCTGGATACACCTCCAGGCCCCTTGGTTTTGCCGGAATCAGGCCGACGCTTTATCCGATCAGGCTGAAAAACTCGTTCTTTCCCTTCCGTTCGACACGGATCTTGTCTTCGCGCGCCAGCCAGCCGATCGCCCGCTGAACTTCGTTACGATCAAGCCCGGTCGCTTCGGCCAGCTTGGTGGCGCTAGCCTGGCCGATTTCGCTCAACGCTTTCCACAATTTGCCGGCGGACACGCCCATCGCTGAATTGAATTCGGCACTCATGTTGAGAATCTCCTCTAGCTGGTTACTGGCGGGATAAAGCGGCGGTGCGACGACGATGAGGTTGAGTCTGCGCATCTTCCGGGAGCACGATATTGAGTTCGAGTACCTCGCGATTCTCGTCCTGCTCCATATTCACGGTGATGGCATTCTGATCCACATTGACGTACTTGCGGATAACTGCGAGCAGGTCGCGTTGCAGGTCAGCCAGATATTCGGGCTGGTGACGTTCGGCGCGCCGCTCATGGGCGACCAGGATCTGCAGACGCTCCTTGGCAATCGAGGCTGACTTGGGTCTCGACGACCGGAAATAATCCATCAAGTTCATGATTATCTACCCCCAAATAATCGACCTAAAAAGCCCTTCTTTTCCTCATCGACGAACCGATGAGGGACTTCCTCGCCCAGGTAGCGGCTGACCACATCCTGATAGGCCTGGCCGGCATCGCTCTTGTCGTCGATAACGACCGGGTTGCCCGAGTTGGACGCACTCAAGACGGCCTTGGATTCCGGAATCACGCCTAGCAGGTGCAGGGAAAGGATTTCCTGAACATCATCGACGCTCAACATTTCGCCCAATTTCACGCGCTGTGGTGAGTAGCGGGTGAGCAGCAGATATTCGCGGATCGGCTCCTGATTCTGTTCCGCACGGCGCGACTTGCTGGCCAAGAGGCCGAGCATGCGGTCGGAGTCACGTACCGAGGACACTTCGGGGTTGGTAACGACGATGGCGTCATCGGCAAAGTACATCGCCAGGTGCGCACCACGCTCGATGCCGGCAGGAGAGTCGCAAACGATGTAGTCGTAGTTTTCGGACAGTTCATTCAGGATACGCTCGACGCCTTCCAGCGATAGCGCGTCCTTGTCGCGAGTCTGTGAGGCCGGAAGGATGAAGAGATTTTCGCAGCGCTTGTCCTTGATCAGCGCCTGGTTGAGGCTGGCTTCGTTGTTGATGACGTTCACGAAGTCATAGACGACCCGCCGCTCGCAGCCCATGATGAGGTCAAGGTTGCGCAAGCCGATATCAAAATCGATGACGACAGTGCGGTGGCCACGAAGAGCCAGCCCCATGGAAATGGCAGCGCTGGTTGTGGTTTTTCCGACCCCACCCTTACCTGAAGTCACTACGATGATTCTTGCCACGAAAACTCTCCTGGTTCTTGAAACGTTACGGTCAGAGCGACTCGACGACGAGGGCATCGTCCTGCAGATAGACCTGCACGAGCTTTCCTTTCAATGAGTCATCCTCGCCCTCGTTGGTGCGGTAATTCCCGCCAATGGCGATCAGTTGGGCCTGCAGGTCAGAGCAGTAAATGCGAGCCTCCAGGTTGCCCTGTACGCCGGCGAGCGCTCTCCCCCTGAGTGAGCCATACACATGAATATTGCCATCCGCCATGATTTCGGCGCCGGGGCTGACCTGTGCCAGCACGATCAGATCGCCCCCGCTGGCGTAAATCCTCTGGCCGGACCGAACCGGCTGATCGATCACCTTGGTGGTTGCCGTGATAGGCCGGGGCGGAGGAATGGCGCGTCTGGGCGCCGGTTTTTTGTCTGTGGCCGTATCTGCCGCACTTTCTGTCCTGACGTCGGCCAGTACCGCGATCTTTTCGGCTTGAGCAAGTTTTTGCTGTTCCGCCGTGCCGCCGCGCATGCCTGCCGGGGCCAGTGCAAGCCCCTGAACCGTTTTCAGCAGGGCGTCAAAATCCAGGCTTTGTTTCTGATCATCCGTCAGCTCGCCCAGATCAATAATGATCGGCGCATTCCTGAAAAATTCTGGGGCCTTGCCCAGTTTCTGCTGTAACTGTTGATCGATATCCGCAATATCAGCCGAGTACACCTTGAGTATGGGAAGGGTGATGGAGCCTGATTTGAGCTCAACGGCGGCGGGGCTGGAATTCTGAGAGGGATTCACGGACATTCAGGAGGTGCCTAGCCGGCAAAGTGTGATAAGTCTGGGGCCATTCTAGCATCGTGCCAAAGCTTCTGAAAATGAAGCGCATTTTCAGAAGCTGGTGTGAAAATTAAAGCACCCTGCGGGAACCTCTAGCCCGGATCATGAATTGAGCGGCTCAGCTGAATTTGAGCGGTATCCACTCAGCGATTTAACCGTTTGCCGCACCCCAGATACGGCTGGGGCATGACTAATGACTGACCGTCTTCGTGGCGGGTGCTGATTTTTGGTTGGCGGGTTCGGAGTTGTTGGTGTCCAGGCCTTCAAGGTCCATGTCCATCTGTTTTTCCAGCTCCTCATCCATCGGGGGATTGCCGTCGTGGATGACGAAATTCCGCTGCTGGAAGTAGGCATTACGAATGAACTCATAACGATCGACGGAAGCTTCATCCATGATTTTGGACGCGCTCAGCAAGTCAGCCCGCTGATCGGTAAGACGCAATGCGCCGGAGCCGAGCACGATCCAGTCGGTGAAATGCCAACCGGACATGCTATATCCGGCCATGGGTGTAATCCAGTTGATGGGATTGGAGGCGGTGTCGCCGACGAGACCAAAGATGCCGCGTGGTGTGCTGGGCCCCAGCAACGGCAGAACAACGTAAGGACCGGACGGAACACCCCAATTGGCGAGGGTCTGATCAAAATCCTCGTTATGCTTGGGCAGATTCATTTTGCTGGCGACATCGATGAGGCCGGCCAGACCTACGGTCGAGTTCACAAAAAAACGACCGATATCCTTGCCGGTCTGCATCATTTTGAACTGGAGCAGGTCATTGCCAATGACCGTGATGTCTTCCACGTTGCTGTAAAAGTTGGTGATTCCTTTATCAACCGGCGCAGGCGTCAACTTTTTATAGCCAGTTGCCACGGGTTTCATCACATAATCGTCCAGTTTGTCATTGAAATTCTGGACACCACGATTCCAACCCTCAATGGGGTCGCGCTCGTTCTTGGGTTTGGTCGGGGCCGAAGAGCAACCACTCAGGAAAAGAGCGGCAAGCAAGGGAGCGAAAAATCGCGGCGGGAGCATTGATGGGCAAAGACTAATCATGGTTTTTGTGACCTGGATACAGTTCGACCGGCCACCTAGTTGCCGGAACCTAATGGAAATCAGATACGTCCGGCCCACCTAGGTAGGCCGATTAGGGCAATATAATAAGCTTCGCTATCGCCGTCGAGCATAAATTACACCTAATCCCATGCCAAATCACGAAACTCCTATCATGGCGCGGCGTTTTCGCGGCTATTTACCGGTCATCGTCGATATTGAGACTTCCGGATTCAACCCAAAACAGAACGCCGTGCTTGAGATCGCCGCTGTAATGACCCGAATGGGCGAGGATGGCCGGATTGAGCCGGGTGAAACCATTGCCAGCCATGTCAATCCGTTCCCGGGGGCCAAGCTGGAAGCGGCGGCCTTGAGTTTCAACAAAATCGATCCCTTCCATCCTTTTCGCCTGGCCCTGGACGAAAAAGAGGCGCTACAGAAGATCTTCCAGCCGATTCGCAATGCGGTACGCGAAAATGGGTGTACCCGAGCCATTCTGGTAGGGCATAACCCCGCGTTTGATATCAGCTTTCTCAATGCCGCTGTCGATCGGGCGGGTGTGAAGAAGAACCCCTTTCACCCGTTCAGCACCTTCGACACCGGGACCTTGAGTGGGCTGGCCTATGGACAGACCGTCCTCGCCAAGGCAGTGCAGGCCGCCGGCATGGATTGGGACAACAATGAAGCGCATTCGGCAATTTACGATGCGGAACAAACAGCCCGCCTGTTTTGCGGCATCGTAAATCGCTGGCGAGCGCTTCAGTTGCTGGATACGGGGCACCTTGCTGGCGCATGTTAGATGCCGCTGCGGCCTCAGGCTCTGCCTTCGATGGCGCCATCCAGCATCTTCTGGAGTTCACCGCTCTGGAACAGATCCATCATGATGTCGCAGCCCCCGACCAGCTCGCCCTTGACATAGAGCTGCGGAAAAGTGGGCCAGTTGGAATAGGTTTTCAGGTTTTCCCTCAGCTCCGGATCCTCGAAAATGTTGATATGGGCAAAGGGCGTGCCGCAGTGCTGCAGCATTTGCACGGCGCGGCCGGAAAAGCCGCATTGCGGGAAGGCCGGGGTGCCTTTCATATAAAGGATCACCGGGTTTTCGGCCAGTTGAGATTCGATGCGATTGATAACGTCCATAGCGTGCCTCTGTTGGGGAACCGAGCAAAAACCAACTAAATTTATCAGAATCTAGCGGGTCGCGAAATCCGGCACCCCATCTGTTGAGCATTTCGTCCCTGGTCATGCCCTTTTGCGGAACGAGCCTTGCGGCAAACACGTTATCTTCCATTCAGCGCTTTAACACGGCGGCTGCGCTGGTGGATAATCCCCCTTATCCATCACCCGACAAACCCAGGAGTTCTGCATGTATCGAATAACCCTCATCCCCGGCGACGGTATCGGGCCCTCCATCGTCGATGCGGCGGTACAAGTTATTGCGGCGACCGGCGTACAGATCACCTGGGATCGACAATTGGCCGGCATGGCGGCTGTAGACCACGGCGGCAATCCACTGCCTGACGAAACCCTGGAATCCATTCGCACCAACCGGCTGTGCTTCAAGGGGCCGCTAACGACCCCTGTGGGTGGGGGTTATCGCAGCGTCAATGTCACCCTGCGTCAGGCGTTCAATCTTTATGCGAACGTCCGTCCGGCGGTTTCGTTTGAGGGCACCGATACAATCTTCAAGAACGTCAACCTGATGACGGTTCGTGAAAATACCGAAGGTCTCTATGCCGGCATCGAGCATTTCATACAGGTGGATGGCGAAAAAATCGCCGCCGAGAGCATGGCCATCGTTACCCGCAAGGGGTCGGAGCGGATCATTCGTTACGCATTTGAATATGCTCGCAAGGCTCAGCGGAAGAAAGTCACCCTGGTTCACAAAGCCAACATTCTCAAGTGTACTTCCGGGCTGTTTCTGGAGATTGGCCGGGACATCGCCAGGGAATACCCCGAAATCGAATTCGACGATCGTATTGTCGACGCCTGCTGCATGCAGTTGGTCATGAAGCCGGAGAGTTTCGACGTCATCGTGACCACCAACCTGTTCGGCGACATTCTCTCCGACCTGGCGGCTGGGCTGATTGGGGGGCTGGGCCTGACGGCGGGGGCCAATATCGGCACCGATGCCGCCATTTTTGAAGCGGTCCACGGCAGCGCCCCCGACATCGCCGGCCAAGGCATCGCCAACCCCACCGCCATGATTCTGGCTGGGGCCATGATGCTGGAGCATCTGGGTGAAAGTGCGGCGGCAAAGAAGATTGAGCAGGCCGTCCGTGACGTCATTCGAGAAGGGAAAGTCGTAACTCCCGATCTCAAGAAAGACTCACCCCATGGCACCCGAGATATTACCGAAGCCATCATCGCCAAGATCAAGGCCTAACCTTCAGGCAGAGCGGCGGCGGGAGAGTCCTTTCCAATCCTGAAATGAGCCTGAAGCAGGAGGGGGATGAATCTGATCAGGCAACGTCTGTTTGGGACTTATTGATGAGTTGAAAGAGTTCGGTCCGAGCCTGATTGAGGCGGCGGGCGGCTTCATTATCGCTGCA
>SXQV01000135.1 GCA_005792805.1 Methylococcaceae bacterium
CAGAAGGAACTGGGTGAAATGGATGATGCGCCCAGCGAGCTGGATGAGGTGGCTCAAAAAATCCACAAATCCGGTATGCCAGAAGCGGCACGAACGAAGGCGGAGGCTGAGTTGAACAAACTCAGGCAAATGTCGCCAATGTCAGCCGAGGCCACCGTCGTCCGGAACTATATTGATTGGATGGTCGGCATGCCGTGGAAAAAGCGCAGCAAAGTCAATCATGACCTTGCGCATGCCGAGAAAGTTCTAGAAGCCGAGCATTACGGACTGGAGAAGGTCAAGGAGCGGATTCTTGAATACCTTGCCGTTCAGCAGCGGGTCAAAAAGCTCAAGGGTCCCATACTCTGCCTTGTCGGTCCGCCCGGGGTTGGTAAAACGTCATTGGGCCAGTCCATCGCCAGAGCGACTAACCGCAAATATGTGCGCATGGCACTGGGCGGGGTGAGAGATGAAGCAGAAATTCGGGGGCATCGCCGTACTTATATCGGGGCAATGCCGGGCAAGGTGTTGCAGAACTTGAGTAAGGTGAAAACCCGAAATCCAATGTTCATGATCGATGAAATCGACAAAATGGCGATGGATTTCCGTGGCGATCCCGCATCGGCCTTGCTGGAAGTGCTGGATCCTGAGCAAAACCACACCTTCAACGATCATTATCTTGAGGTGGATTTTGATCTCTCGGACATCATGTTTGTGGCGACTGCCAATACGCTCGACATTCCAGCCGCTTTGCTGGATCGCATGGAAGTGATCAGGCTGGCAGGGTATACCGAAGACGAGAAAATCAACATAGCCCTGCGCTATTTGATACCCAAGCAGATAAAAAACAATGGACTGAAAGACAGCGAGATCCAGATCAGTGAAACCGTGGTGCGAGACATCGTCCGCTATTACACCCGTGAGGCAGGTGTGCGTAATCTGGAGCGCGACATCGCGAAGATCTGTCGCAAGGTGGTGAAAAGCTTGTTGCTTAAGCCCGCGTCAAAACGGGTCAATGTGACTCATCGCAATCTGGAGGACTATCTGGGTGTTCGCCGCTATCGCTATGGGCAGGCAGAGGAGAATGATCAGGTGGGCCAGGTAACTGGTCTTGCCTGGACGGAGGTAGGTGGTGAGCTGTTGACTATCGAAGCGGTCATCATGCCGGGCACGGGGAAACAGACCTATACAGGAAAGCTCGGTGAAGTGATGCAGGAGTCTATCCAGACCGCTATCACGGTTGCCAGAAGTCGTTCGGAATCGCTGGGTATTGATACATCCTTCTATCAGAAGCAGGACGTGCATATCCATGTTCCTGAGGGTGCCACACCTAAAGATGGCCCGAGTGCCGGCATCGGCATGTGTACGGCGCTGGTCTCTGCCCTAACGGGCATTCCGGTTAGGTCTTCCGTCGCTATGACCGGTGAAATCACGCTGAGAGGAGAGGTCTTACCTATCGGTGGTCTTAAGGAGAAACTGCTCGCGGCTCATCGAGGAGGCATCACCACGGTGCTGATACCCAAGGAGAATGAGCGTGATCTGGCTGAAATTCCCCGGAACATCAAACAGAATCTGACCATAGTTCCTGTTCGTTGGATTGATGAGGTGATGTCTTACGCTCTTCAGCATATGCCTGAACCGGTTTTGTCCGGCCCCGTTGCGGATTCTGCAGGAGCGGTTAAGGCATCTGTTACTGTTGGCCCGATTGTCGCCCACTGAGAGAGGGGATTCATCAAAGTTTGGCGAGATTGGGGCCACTAACGTCAAAGCCACGTAAATCGCGCCTATGACAGCAGCGGCCACTTATGACAAAATTGCCGCCTTTTCACGCGGGAGACGTTGAAATGCGAGTCATCCTTCTGGGTGCCCCAGGCTCAGGCAAAGGCACACAGGCCCAGGCCATCACCGAAAAATACGGTATTCCGCAGATTTCGACCGGGGATATGCTACGTGCAGCGGTTCGCGAAGGCACCCCGCTCGGACTAGCGGCCAAGAAAATCATGGACGCCGGCCTGCTGGTATCCGATGACATCATCCTCGGCCTGATCCAGGAACGCATCAATGCAGACGATTGTCGCAAGGGCTTCCTGCTGGATGGCTTTCCGCGAACCATCGCACAAGCTGATGGCTTGCAAAAAATGGGCATCACCATCGACCACGTAATTGAATTCGACGTGGATGATGAGGAAATCGTCAAACGAATGAGTGGCCGCCGTGTTCACTCAGCCTCGGGCCGTACCTATCACGTCGTATTCAACCCTCCACGGGACGAGGGCAAGGATGATGTCACCGGCGAACCGCTGATCCAGCGAGACGACGACAGTGAAGTCACCGTCCGCAAACGTCTGTCCGTCTACCACGAACAAACCAAACCATTGGTAGGTTATTACCGGCAGCATGCCGAACAGGGTGCCGTCCGTTTTGCCAGCATGAACGGCATTGGCAATGTAGAAACCATCACCGAGCGACTTTTCACTGCGTTAAAGTGACCGCAAGCCTCGGACAACCGTTGACACTGGACCCTCACAAACGCTAACAACCCGTTTATCGAGACTTTTTACCATCACTCCTGAATCTGGAGACCTTACGTTTATGGCCGGCAAGACCCTGTACGACAAATTGTGGGATGCTCATGTGGTCTGCACCGAACCGGATGGTTCGGCTCTTATCTACATCGACCGTCAGCTGCTTCACGAAGTCACTTCACCCCAGGCCTTCGAGGGACTGCGGCTCAGTGGCCGGGGCGTGTGGCGGGCGGCGGCCAACCTCGCCACCGCCGACCATAATGTCCCGACCAAGGGACGAGAGCAGGGCATTGCCGATCCGATTGCGCGCCTACAGATAGAAACACTGGACAAAAATTGCGCGGAGTTCGGCATCACCGAGTTCGCCATGGGCGATGTGCGCCAGGGCGTAGTGCATGTAATGGGTCCGGAACAGGGTGCCACCCTCCCAGGCATGACCATTGTCAGCGGCGACTCCCAAACCGCCACTCATGGCGCGTTTGGTGCGTTAGCCTTTGGGATAGGAACCTCGGAAGTCGAGCATGCACTTGCGACCCAGTGCCTTGTGCAGCGCAAATCAAAAACCATGCTGGTGCGCGTCGATGGCCAGCTGGGAGCTGGCGTCACTGCCAAGGACATCATCCTGGCCGTAATCGGCAAGATCGGCACCGCTGGTGGTACGGGGTACACGATCGAGTTTGCCGGTGCCGCCATCCAGGCGCTGACCATGGAAGGCCGGATGACCCTCTGCAACATGGCCATTGAGGCCGGGGCCAGGGCTGGTATTGTTGCGGTTGATGACACGACGATTAATTACCTGAAGGGCCGGCCGATGGCACCTGCGGGCAAGCTATGGGACAAGGCAACAGAAAGCTGGAAGCTGCTTCGCAGCGACAGCGACGCAAAATTCGATGCCATCCTCGAAATCGCGGCCACCGACATCAAGCCCCAGGTCAGCTGGGGTACATCGCCGGAAATGGTCGTCGCCATTGATGCAAAAGTACCCGACCCCAAGCAGGAAAAAGATCCTGTAAAGCAGGATGGCATGCTTCGCGCCCTGCAATACATGGGCTTGACCGCTGGAACTCCCATCACCGGCATCTCCATCGACAAGGTCTTCATTGGCTCGTGCACCAACGGCCGTATCGAGGATCTCCGCGCCGTGGCTGAGGTCCTGCGTGGCCGCACGGTGGCCGACGGGGTGGCGATGCTGATCGTGCCCGGATCGATGCGGGTTCGGGCGCAGGCCGAATCCGAAGGCCTCGGCGAGATCTTCACCGCGTCCGGGGCCCAGTGGCGGCAGGCCGGCTGCTCGATGTGCCTCGGTATGAATCCC
>SXQV01000017.1 GCA_005792805.1 Methylococcaceae bacterium
GCCCAGCCGGGCTTCCAGAGTCCGCAGTTGCGTATCATCCAGCCCGCCCGTGACTTCCTTCCGGTATCGCGAGATAAAGGGTACCGTCGCGCCTTCATCCAGCAGATTGATGGCGGCCTGAACCTGGCTGGGCTTGACGCCGAGTTCCTCGGCAATGCGGGTCGTGATATCCATCGGCAAAAATGTAAGATTCGAAATGACAGGGGCCAGAGGCCCGGATAGCAAAAAGGCCACTCGAAGCGGCCTTTTTGCGTGAGTTAGTGATGGAATCAGGGGCTGACGTCTGTCGCGCCTTCCTTTTCCGGCACCAGCATGTCGGCACGGCTGATACCCAGCTTGTACGCCAGCGCGGTGGCGACGTAGATGGAAGAATAAGTACCAACAAAGATACCCACCACCAAGGCCAAACCGAAATTATGCAGGACATCACCGCCCCAAATCGCCATGGCGACAGCCGTCAGAAAAGTCAGGAACGACGTCATCAAGGTCCGGCCAAGAGTTTCATTGATCGAAATATTGATGACGTCCAGCGCATCTGCCCGTCGAATTTTGCGGAAGTTTTCGCGAATCCGGTCAAAGACGACGATGGTATCGTTCAACGAATACCCCATAATCGTCAGCACGGCTGCAAACACCGTCAAGTCGAAATCCAGCTGTAACAACGAAAAGAATCCGAGGATCATGGTGATGTCATGCAAGGTCGCCAGGATGGCACCTAAAGCAAAACGGTATTCAAAACGCCAGGCCACATACAGGACGATGAAGAAAGCTGATGCGATCAGGGCGATGACACTGCCTTCAACAAGATCATCACCCACCTGCGGACCAACGAACTCCATCCGGTGAATTTCCGGTTTTAGGGCCGGATCTTTATTGAGTGCCTCAACTACCTTCTCACGCAAGGCATTTCCAGCCTCGCCACTCTCCTTGTCCAGCGGAGCGAGCCGAATCAGGACATCTCGGGTCGTGCCAAAATTCTGAACAGTGGGGCTGGTAAAACCAACCTCCTCCAGATTGGAGCGAATTTCATTGAGATCCGGCGCATCCGCATATTTCGCTTCGATGACCGTACCGCCAGTAAAGTCGACCGCAAAATTCAATCCGTGCCAACCCAGCGAAATGATCGCCAGAAGACTTAGTACGAGAGAGGCGATCACGGCGACCCCTCTCCATTTCATGAAATCGATATTCAGTGTTCGCGCTGCGGGGTTTTGTGCTGACAAGACTATGTACTCCTAATGGCAGTTTGGCTATCTGGGGGCCCTGAAATAGCGATTGGTCCTTTAAATCCAGAGTTTGGCGCCTCGCCGCTGGCCATAAATGAAGTTAACCATCATGCGGGTACAACTGACGGCAGTGAAGAGCGAGGTGATGATTCCGATGGTCAGCGTCACGGCGAAACCCTTGACCGGGCCTGAGCCAATTCCGAACAGCATGATGGCCGCAATGAGATTGGTCACATGGGAATCCCAGATCGTCGCAAACGCGCGATCAAAACCCGCATAAATCGCCGACTGCGGTGAGGTACCATTCCTCAGCTCCTCCTTGATACGTTCGTAGATCAGTACGTTGGCGTCAACGGCCATACCTACCGTCAGGGTGATACCGGCAATACCCGGCAGAGTCAGCGTGGCCTGCATCGCGGAAAGTATCGCGAGAATCAGCGCCACATTGAACAGCAGCGTCAGGTTGGCCACCACGCCGAAAACCTTGTAATGGAAAAGCATCACCAGCGCTACCAGACAGAAACCAATGATGAAAGAGCGCCAACCCTGCCTGATGTTTTCTTTACCAAGACTGGGTCCCACGGTACGTTCCTCGACAATGTCGACCGGGGCCGCGAGCGCGCCCGAGCGCAGCAGAAGAGCCAGATTGCGGGCCTCATCGGTACCATCCAGCCCACTGATCTGGAAACGCTTGCTGAAACGGTCGCGGATGGTCGCAATATTGATGACTTCCTCGACCGTTTTCTTGGTCGTAACCTTCTGCCCACCGATTTCCCTGGTCTCATTCTTGTTTTCGATGTAGACCACGGCCATCGGTTTGTTAATGTTTTCCTTGGTGGTGTCCGCCATCTTGCGGGCACCCGGGCCATTCAGGGTGATGAAAACGGCCGCAGAACCAGATTGCTGCTCCAGACCAGAAGAAGCATCAATGATCTGATTGCCCGTTACGATGATCTTTCGCTGCAACAGAACAGGTTTGCCCTGGCGATCCTTGTAGAGTTTTGAGCCGATCGGGGTTTTGGTTTCATCGGTCGGCGTGGGATGCTCGGTGTCCACCATGCGGAATTCCAACGTCGCCGTGGCACCCAAGATCTCCTTCGCACGAGCCGTGTCCTGCACACCCGGCAACTGGACAACGATGCGGTCTTCACCCTGCTGCTGGATCACCGGCTCGGCAACACCCAGCTCATTGACGCGATTGCGCAGGGTAGTCACGTTCTGGGCGACCGCCAGACGGCGGATCTCACGAACCTCGGCATCGGTCATGCGGGCTGTAAGCGTATTACTCTCTTCCGAAAACACCAAACCCCGCATTTCACGCTTGAGCGTATTTTCGGCCTGGCCCAGGGTCGCAGCATCCTGGAACTTGACCTTAATCACGTGATTGTCGCGGTCCACAGACAAATACTGAATCTTGCTGTCACGCAGCAGCGTCCGGATGTCCTCGGCGTAACGCTCTTCGGCCTGCTTGATGGCGGCTTCCATGTCGACCTGCATCATGAAATGCACACCGCCGCGAAGATCGAGCCCCAGATACATGGGAGCCGCACCGATCTTGCGCAGCCAGCCCGGAGTTGCCGGCGCCAGGTTCAGCGCCACGGTGTAGCGATCGCCATAGATGGCCTTCAGCGCATCGGCAGCCGTGAGCTGGGCGTCGGTATCGGCGAAACGCACCAACAAGCGCTTTTCACTCAATTCGAACGCCTTGGGTTTCAGGCCTGCCTCGGCGAGCGCCTTTTCCGATTGGGTCACCAATGCCTGATCCAGCACAGAACCTCTTGCAGGAGACAGCTGTACGGAAGGATCCTCACCGAAGAAGTTCGGCAACGAATAAATCGTCGCCAAGGTGAGGATGAGAAGGATAAGTATGTTTTTCCAAAGCGGAAATTGATTACGCATATTGGCTGCCTATGAGCGCGATGTCCGATGAAGGGATCAGCGGGAGAGAGAGCGGTTAAGCCTTGTCTGACTTCTTTTTACTCGCCTTGAAAGTGCCTTTTGGCAGCAGCGATTGCACAGCGGCTCGCTGTACGTGCACCTGAACATTGTCGGCCAGTTCCAGCTGGACGAAGTTGTCATCCAGTTCGACGATACGACCCAGCAGCCCGCCAGTGGTTACAACTTCACTGCCTTTGCTCAGGGCTTCCACCATTTTCTTGTGTTCCTTGGTCTTGCGCTGCTGGGGCAGGATAAACAGGAAGAAGAATGCGGCCATGATACCGAGAGGCAGAATCATGCCCACCAGGCCAGGGTCTTGGGCGGCGGGGCCGGCTTCGGCTAAGGCATCAGAGATGAAAAAACCCATGATCAGGACTCCTGAGGCTAAAGATTAAAGCCGCAGATTATGCCACAGAACCCAGGGAACTTTCTCGCAGGCGATAGAACTCGGTCACGAACGACTGAAGAGTTCCTGCAGCAATAGCGGCCCTGAGACCAGACATCAATTCCTGATAGTAGTAGAGGTTATGAATGGTATTCAGCCGTGCACCCAGTATCTCGGCGCATTTATCGAGATGACGAAGATAGGCGCGACTGTAATGCCGGCAGGTGTAACAGCCACACGCCTCATCCAGGGGCCGGATATCGTCCTGATAGACGCTATTGCGCAGGCGCAGGGTACCATGGCGGGTCAATCTGTGGGCATTGCGGGCATTACGCGTGGGCA
>SXQV01000136.1 GCA_005792805.1 Methylococcaceae bacterium
ATTTGGCTGTTTGCTCTGGACTGAAGCCGATCCGGCACAGCATCCGCTGATTGCCGTACTGGGGCCGGAACCGCTAGGCGATGGATTCACCGTCGCTCATCTCCATGCGCGTTCCCGGGGACGCACCGCCGCAGTCAAGTCTTTCATCATGGACAGCCATGTCGTGGTTGGGGTGGGGAATATATATGCGAGCGAGTCCCTGTTCCGCGCCGGTATCGCTCCGCAAAGGGCGGCAGGCGAAATTTCGCGGGCGGGTTATGGCCGTCTGGTCGATGCTATTCGTGCGGTGCTTCTGGCGTCGATAGAGCAGGGCGGGACGACGCTGCGCGATTTCGTCAATGAGTCCGGTCATCCTGGCTACTTCAAACAAACACTGAATGTCTATGACCGGGCGGGTAAGCCGTGCCGGGTTTGTGGAGCGCCCATCAAGCCCGGCCGGCTTGGACAGCGCTCTACCTTCTGGTGTCCGCGCTGCCAGCGGTGAGTCAGCTTTTCAGCTGATCCTTGAGCTGTTCGGCCTGGCGGATCGCCGAGTCGACGGATTCGGCCAGCACATTGAAATGACCCATTTTGCGGCCAATGCGGGCGGATTGCTTGCCGTAGAGATGCAGCATGACATTGGGCTGGCTGAGCAGCCTGTCCCACGCCGGTTCGTCATCACGCCAGATATCCCCCAGCAGGTTGACCATGACCACCGGGCTCAGTAGGCGCGTGTCGCCCGGGGGTAAACCGCAGAGGGTGCGGACCTGTTGCTCAAACTGGCTGGTCAGCGTGGCATCCAGCGTGTAGTGACCGCTATTGTGTGGCCGGGGAGCGATTTCGTTGATCGCCAGGACATCGTTCTGCAGGACAAAAAATTCCACGGCCAGTACCCCGACATACCCCATGGTTTCCGCCAGATGCAGCGCCATGCGGCGGGCTTCGTCAGCTACCGGGGCGGGGATTCGCGCGGGGACAATACTGATATCGAGAATACCGGCTTCATGCTGATTCTCGGCGGCAGGAAATGTGGTGACTTCGCCAGGACCGGTGCGGGCAACAATCACGGAAACTTCGGCCTTCAGATCGAGCAGCCGTTCCAGCACGCAGGGCTTGTTACCCAATTCCCGGTAAGCGGCCTTGGCCTCCTCGGCGGTCTTGACACGAATCTGCCCTTTTCCGTCATAACCCAGCCGGGCAAGCTTGACTATTCCCGGCAGATGATTGTCCAGCGCTTGCTCAAGATCCTGTGCCGACTGGATCGGTAAATAGGGCGCTACGGCGAGACCGGCGTTCAGAATGAAGGCCTTTTCGCCGATGCGATCCTGGGCGATGGAGACGGATTCGGCGGCAGGTGAAACCTTGACGTGCTCGGCCAGACTGCTCAGACAGTCCGCCGGTACGTTTTCAAATTCAGTCGTGACCGCCGCACAGGTGCTGGCCAGTTGTTCCAGCGCGGCGGGATCATCATAGGCCGCGCATAAATGCACATCCGCCAGACTCCCGGCCGGGCAGTGCTGGTCGGGCTCCAGAACAGTGACGCGATAACCCATGGCCCGCGCCGCCAGGGTGAACATGCGGCCCAGCTGGCCGCCGCCGATGATGCCAAGCATGGCATTGGGCAGTATGTGTCTCATCGAAATGCTTGAACAGAGAGGAATGGTCAGGGTTTCAGAAGAGGGATGGCAAACTGGCATCCAGTACGGTCTTCGTCTGTGCTTCGCGGAAATGGTCCAGCCGGGCGCGAATGTCAGGATCGTGATGGGCCAGCATGGCGGCAGCGAACAGCGCTGCATTGGTAGCGCCCGCCTCGCCGATGGCAAACGTGGCGACCGGAATCCCCTTGGGCATCTGCACGATGGAAAACAGCGAATCCTTGCCTTTAAGGTATTTGCTTGGCACGGGAACCCCGAGGACCGGGAGACTGGTCTTGGCCGCCAGCATGCCCGGCAAATGCGCGGCCCCCCCCGCGCCAGCGATGATGCAGGCGAGACCCCGTTCGCGGGCAGTCTCAGCGTATTCAAACAGTAAATCGGGGGTTCGATGTGCCGACACCACCCTGGTTTCAAAGGGAATGTTCAGCTCCTTGAGCTGCCGGGCGGCATGTTGCATGACGTCCCAGTCACTGGTGCTGCCCATGACAATACCAATCTGAAGCATGGCGGATTCCAACTGGAAAAACGGGGTATTTTAGCCTACTCAGGGCACTTATAAATTCCCGTTAATTGCCACCGGCCGTCATTGGCGTGGAAGCCATCTCTCTGAGCCAGGCGATTGCCTGCTCTCCGGCTGGCTTCGCCCCAGAGTCCGCAGGCTCACACCGTCAACCAAATCGACACCTGGGCTTGGCCGTTTTGATACAGGTGGCCGGTTATGTATTCGATAACCGGCCACCTATTGAACGACTACTTCACATCAAATAGGTACCGTCTGACTACGACCTTGGAACGCTCAGGATTATGCCATCCCATAACGTCACAGGCTTCTGAGCCACGGCCTGTTGCCCTGACGGTGACAGTTGCAGGAAGCGTTTTTCTCTGGGTGTTATGGGGGATAGCGTTACCCGCAAGGACGGCATCGCCTGTACATTCGCCCAGCTCCCAAACTGACCCCGGATCCAACCCATCAAGAGCGATGGTTTTGCCTACCCCAATTTTCATGGTGACAGTTTTTGTTATGTCAGGCTCTGCTTGGCGCAGGGCATTCGTTGATGCGGAATTCGTCACTGGATAAACATAACCGGCGCAGTCCGGAGTCGGTGTCCCGCTCACCTCGAACCAAACACGGGCGGGATCTAGTGTATCGGTTCTTGTTTGAATGGAAAGACCACATCCGGCTGGCGAGTTGACTCATAAATAATGTAACCGTAGGCCACCCTCAGGAGGGGTCGTTGCCTCAAATTGTTGGTAACCATAGCAACGAGGGTTACCACCATGGA
>SXQV01000137.1 GCA_005792805.1 Methylococcaceae bacterium
ATGGCACGCACCTTCTTGCGCCATATCCGTGTGACCTCCCTGGATGAACTCAAAACGCGAATCCTCAAAGGGGTCGATGAAATGAACCAACTGCCCGTTGTGTTTCGTGGGAATAAGTTCGACATCGGCATCGAATAATTTGTATCTTTATTGATGGAACGAACTACTAGCGGCCCGTGGACTCAATCCGCTTCAATAGCGAGAAAAGATCGCTATTGGTGGAAAGCACCACCGTCGCTTCGCTACCGATGATCTTTCGGTAAGTCTCCATACTCTTGGTGAAGCGGTAAAAATCCGCCGCCTGGGGTTTCTGGGTATAGGCCCGGGCGTAGATCCCGGTCGCCCTGGCATCGGATTCACCACGGATCTCCTGCACCCGCTTGTAAGCCGTGGATTCGATCTCGTTGATGTCCCGATCCTTTTTACCGCTGATACGGGCCGCCTCGCCCTCACCTTCAGAACGGAAGCGCTGGGCAATCTGCAGGCGCTCACTGATCATGCGCTGATAAATCCGCTCCAGCACTTCCGGGTTGTAGTTGAGTCGCTTGATCCGGATATCGAGCAGTTCAATGCCGAATTCGGCCAGTTTCGGCGCAGCAGACTCGAAGATGTTCTTCTCCAGCTCCGCCCGCCCAAACTGGATGGGGCGGAGAACCCCCAAAGCACCGGCACCCGTCAGCGTGGCCGCCGCGTTATCGTCCTGCAACGGCTTGCGCTGCTTTTCGGTTCTCACCACTTCGATCAGCTCATGCCGCGCTACGGCCGTGCGTGTGTCACTGCCCAGAATGTCCTCCAGTCGCGACTGGGCGCTACGTTCATCACGCAGGCGCAGGAAGTACTGCATGGGATCGGTGATGCGCCAACGGGCAAAGGTATCGACCTGGATATAGGTCTTGTCCTTGGTCGACATTTCGACCATGGGCCCGTCCCAGGCGAGGTAGCGTTTGTCGATGCGGTTAACCTCCTGGACGAAAGGAAGCTTGAAATGCAAACCCGGCTCGGTGATCGGCTCACCAACGGGACGGCCAAACTGGGTGATGATGACTTGCTCGGTTTGTCGCACCGTATACATGGAGAGTAAAAAAATCAGGCCGAGTAGCGCGACACCTGCGATGCGAATATGACGGGACTTCATTTGGCAGCTCCGGAAAATGTCTGTGGCAAAGGAAGCATGGGCAGGATTTGCTGCACCGACTCGTCGACGATGATGCCCTGCTTCGCCTGGGGAAGTACCTCACCCAAGGTTTCAAGGTAGATACGGGTCCGCGTCACTTCGGGCGCCTTGACGAACTCTTCAAGAACAGCACTAAAGGCAGCGGCATCGCCTTCAGCTTCGTTAATGCGCTTGAACCGATACCCCTCCGCTTCGCGGATAGCCTGATCCGCCTCACCGCGTGCGCGGGGCACCGCCTTGTTATATTCCCCGTTGGCCAGGTTGATCGCATTTTCCCTATCCTGCTGGGCCCGATTCACCTCATTGAATGAAGGTTGCACCGGCTCCGGAGGATCGACGTTCTTGAGCTGAACCTGATTGACTGTCACCCCAAGCTGGTAACGGGCCGCCAAATCCCTGAGTCGATTGAGGGAGGTTTCCTCAATCTCCTGCCGGCCTATCGTGATAATTTCATCGACTGTGCGGTCGCCGATCACTTCCCGCATCACGGATTCAGATAAATCCCGCAGCGTGATGCCGGGGTCACGAACCTCAAACAGGAAAATCTCGGGATCGGTGATGCGGTATTGCACCACCCACTCGACCAGTGCGGCATTCAGGTCACCCGTGACCATGGATCGCTCCTTGAGTGGCTCCGGCCCCGTCTGGTCGGGGTTGGTGGCCAGCTCTGCGGGTTGGCGTATGCCGAACTCCAGCTTTAATTGCCGCTGGGTAGGCACCTTGATGACCTCATCAATCCCAAACGGCAATTTAAGGTGCAGGCCCGGTGGCACGTTTTGTAAGTGCCTGCCGAAGCGCAGTACCACACCCGCCGATTCCGCAGGTACCGTGTAATAGGCGGTAAACAGGCCGATGAGGACAAACAGCACCAGAAGGAGGGTTCCTATCGGCGGTGGATGCCTGACGGGTAGTGTCGGCGTCCATGGATTAGGTGCGCTCATGGGATTCTCCGGGAAGCTGTCGAATGGCACGCTCTGCGAGGTGCCGCCAGTGTAACTCGATCCGGAACAGGGCGTGGAGTCATTGACCCGTGGTGGCAAGACGACGTATGCAAAGTACTGGGAGCGGTTGAAGAGCGGGCAGTGACCGAACCCACCGTTCGACTTTCCCGGAATGACTGCCGCATCTGCCACGAACAACATGTTTTGGCTCCCGCCTGACTCCAGAACTGTGGGATTTGCCACAGTCATTGAGTCAAAACCTGCACTTCTCAAATGCATGGAGGCCTTGAAATATCTTTCGATTGACGGTGTGAACACTTACCGAGTCTCGCCAAAGCGCTCAGGCCGTACCTTGCGCCACATTCGGTCAACCAAGCAACAGACTTGGCATAGTAAGTGCTAAATAATTTGCCGTGTAGGTTCTCTCTCCGGTTGGCCTCAACCATTCAGCGCTGCCGACAGATTTGTGGCAGCGCGATAGCGCTCTCACCGAAGACGCGCCCCTGTTGAGGCCATTTTTTGAGGGAACTAAACCCGCAGTGATCGTCGGATTTGGCAACGAATCCCGAGGCACCCGTCAGGGGATCAAACCGAAATACCCCTTGAGCCACCACCATTTTTCAATGCATTCAATGAGTCCACATCAACACGGCGATACTGACGGAGTTGCCATGATCACTCTTCGACCACACTGGTTGGCGCACCATTCCGATGGTTACGCGGAACTGATGCAATTCTGCCGTGACCTGGTCTCGCCCTATACCGAACATGACGTGCGGGCCTTCAACGCCATATTCCGCTGCGTTTATCCGCAGCTCTGCCCACAAGAAGTTCGCCTGGCTAAACGCCTGGCCGAACTGATGATAGAAGGCCTGTCATCCCGCCAGACCTGCCGCATTACAGCGAAACCTAAACAACAGAACACCAGAATTTATGGACAAGCTGATCATCCAGGTTCAGGACTCGGCAGGCCAGTGGATTACCGTACAGAGTCTCAAGCCGCGTGATGCGGGTGAAGCCCGGGAACTTCTCGATATGGCGCGCCGCAGACGTCCCAGGAAAATCCTTCGCGCCATCATCAACGGCTCTGCCAGGCTGCTTTAAGTTCGCGGCAAGCCACCATTGAGCTGTCTGCCTATCCCAAACAGCCGGCCAGCGTCATTTCCTCAAACCCACACCCGCCCGCATGGACCACGCAAATCACGACAAGCCCCAACAGAAGGGTGTACTCGACCTCCGCATTCGCCTTGATGAGAGGGGCCAGTTCATCGGACTGAGCATTAACGGCATTCCTGTTGATCTGCCAATGTCAGTGGAGCCCGAGCCCTGTCAGGGCGGTGAAGCTGAAAAAGGCATCCACCACGCACACACCCCTTCGCATCCGCCTGATACGGCGCGAGCAGAAACGGCGCACTCACCCAGCAGCAAGAACCGTCCCGGTGAAAGATTTCTTCTGGAAATGTTACGCAATAGTGTGCTGACGCTGTTTAGCCTCATTACGCTGCAACTGATCTTCCATCACTTTTATCTCCGGCACGACGATACGTTCATGGATCGCTATGGCTGGTGGATTCTGTATCTCGACGTCAGCGTCGTCGCCCTGGTAACAACGCTGGGGTACTTACGGTCCTACATATATGGCAATGCCAGCCATATGGTTGGGATGGTGATTGGCATGACCATCGGCATGCAGGTGGGCACCATGATTGGCGGCGTCCTCGGTGCGACCAACGGTTTTTTTGTCGGCTCCATTGTGGGTATGAGTCTGGGCTCGCTTTATGGCGTGGCGACCGCTTGGTGCTGTGGCCCCATGGCTGTCATGCATGGCCTGATGGCAGGCGTCATGGGTGGCACCATGGGCGCAATGGTGGTCGTTATGATGATCCCCGATCATGTACTCATCTTCATGCCGATATTCACCAGCATCAACCTGCTAATACTGATCTGCTTCACCTACCTCTTCTACAAAGAGTGTGTTCTGGCTGACCGTTGCCAGGCCAGCAAGCCTATACGGTTCGGCAACATGATCAGCATCACCCTGCTGACTGTCGGATTTCTGACGGCCTTAATGATCGTTGGCCCTAAAGGTCCCATGGTGTGGAAAGGTCAAAAGAGGACGCCTGTCGGCGATCAACCCACGGCAAACCCGTTTTCACTCAAGGACGGCAGCAAACCTGGGGCACATGGCGACAAAGACGAGGATATGAACATGGGCGGTGAAATGGTTTGCGGAGCCATGAAGGGTGGAACGGAAAACCATTAGGGTTAATCAAAAACCGGCCTGTTCTCCTGCATGGCTGAAGGTTATTCCTCACCCACGCGGTCGGTAAACCACATCTGCCATAGGGAAACGGCGATCATGATTGTGCCCGCCAAGCCGTAACAGACCCCTGAAATCATCGTCAGCCAGGCAAATCCGGGCCATAGCTTGGTCAGCCACCACGACAGCGTGTCAGCGAACAATGCCAAAAATGGCGTCACCATCAAGACTGATTGCAGGCCGTGCGGGAATTTTGCAAACGCAAAAATTCCACCAATAAACATGAAGATGAAGCCGATACTGAAGAGGTGTATGTGTGAAGACCTCGTCAGAACGGAGTAGCTCTCTCCCTGATCCACTGCGGCGGCCTGCTGCAAGACATCGAGCTTGAGGAAATTGGGCAGGCTGGACTGCCCGTTATGGCAGGCACCGCAGTGAGCCTGAACCAGTGGCTCGATATGACCGGACCAATCCAGCGCTGGCGCACCATCACGGGCCCACTGAATCAGCTGGAATCGCACGTCATCCGCTGCCATCGGCTTCATGGCACCCTTGAGCATAGCCTCCAGCTTGGAACCGGAGCGGTTACCGTGATAGCTGTATTTAATGTCTTCGATGGATAACCCTGGCTTGCCGTCGGCCATGCCGTGAGTCAGCAATATCTGGACAGCCGCCATCAGCAAGCCCGAGCACGTCACTAATAAAAAACCGGTGAACAGAAGGCGCACACGAAGCGGCAGGTGGCTGAGTCTCAGCCGGTCGAATGGAGGTCGAATCATGGTGGTTGAGCAGGAACGAGGCCCGAAGTTAAATCGTAATTCTGGCTGATCAGGGCGACCGGAGGAACCCCGGTCGCGGCAGGCAAGAGTCGAGCGAGCCTCAGGCGGCTCGCTGAGCGTTTAGCAGCAGGATTTACCGCAAGCCAGACAGGTTTCGGCACACTTGCGGCAGGCTTCTTCACACGCCTTGCAGCACGCATGGTGGGCGGCATGTTTGGCGCATTCTTCAGCACATTTCTGACAGGCGGCTGCGCAAAGCTTGCATAGATCGGCATGCAACGACGAACCACGGGCCATGAAAGCCACGCACAGGCTACAGAGATCGGCACAATCCCGGCACGCCTTGACGCAGGCGGCCATGGAGCCATGATCAATACAGGCGCTGCTGCAACGCTCACACTCCACAAAACAGGCCAGACAGGCCTCGATGCAGCTACGGATGGTAGTGTCGGACATCATATTCTCCTTATTTAACTGAACTATCATTGATTGGGGTTTGAAGCTCACACTGCTGTTTGATTACTTAGGTTTCACCTCCTTTGTTTATAGTCAGGGCTTTCTGTTACGGCTTCCAGGGCTGGCTCGCCAGGTAGCGTGCCAGCCCTGCAATGTCCTCATCACTGTAGGATGCGGCAAGGCTGTTCATGATCGGCTGAATGCGGGTTTTATCGCGGTAGGCGGTCAGGGCCGAAATCAGGTACGTCTCCTTCTGTCCCCAAATTCTTGGCGGCATGAGGTCAACCCGCAGCCCCCTGGGTCCATGGCAACCCGCACACAGTTGATAGGCGGTTTCCGCTGCCTGCTCCGGTGTTTCGGCCGAAGGGCGCCGTTTGATCAGCGGGTCACAGCCCGTGAAAATCAACAGCGTCAGTAAACCGGCCAGAACAACATCAAAACGAGCCCAACCGTGTTGCTTTCTCCCCGCACTCATGGCTGGATCTCGCTGTTCGCAAAGTAGGCCGAGAGATCCGCCATATTCTGATCCGTCAGACCGGCCGCCATACCATTCATGACGCCGGACTTGCGTGATTTGCACCGGTAGGCGTACAGCGCGCCATAGAGGTAACTCTCATCCTGACCGGCCAGCAGCGGATAGTTATCAGAAGGGTTGATCCCTGCGGGACCATGGCAGCTGGCACAGGTCTTTGCTGCCAGTTGCCTGCCTGCCACCGCGTTGCCCGGCGGCCTATCCCCCATAAACATACCGTCCATCGACATATTTCCCCCATCCATGTTTTTCATTTCCTCCTCCGTCATGCCGGGCATGTCATGCGGGGGTGGGGCTGCGAGAACCGGAGCGGGTATGAGGATCAGGAGCAGCAGCGCCGGGAGCAAAGTCTTGCGGTATGGATTCATATCTCACCACATCAGGTAAGTTGCGAGGTACACGGTGTTGTTGTCGGCGGCACTGCGGCCATGACCATCATAGTTTTGCGATGCCCCGTTGAAGGTTTCGTAGGCGGTGTACTGGAGGGAAAAGCGGAGATTCATAAAAGGATCGGTCACTGCGGTACCTTTACCGAATGGGACGTAGTCGAATTGCAGCTGGAAGTACTGGGAATCAGGGGAACCGTTGCGACTCCCCGTCACGGCCGCAGGCGAATACATGGCCGCATTGGCAGAACCGCCAATATCGTTGAAGGAGAAGGCAAAGGTGTAGGTTTGCTCCAAGGTATACATCGCCATCAACATCAGATTGGACTGATTGTTGTCGACACTGGATGAAAAACCCAACTTCTGGCTGGCATAAAGATTCATCTGATCCTGTGTGTAGCGGCCCATCAACATGACCATGTGGTCGCCCTCCATCCACATGTAGTTGGTATCCAGATTCCAGTCGACCCAGTTGTCCGTGCCGGCACTGGTCTGGTATTGCGGAAACATGTTGGCCTGCATGCCATAGGTGCCCAGCATGAATACATGGGGTCCGACGGCATGTTGCCACCACAGCCGCCAATAAGGTGCTCCACCATCAATCAGCTGATTGTTGCGGCTATAAACACCCAGACCGTTCTGCATGTTGCTGGCCATGGAGGTGTAGGCACCCAACTCGGTATAGATCATGTTGTCCCAGAGGGTGTAGACGGACATACCCCCAGCCGTCCCATTCATGAACTGGGTCATCAAGGTTTGAGAAGCCGGTGCCGGCGCCACGGGTGATTGCGTGTAGGGATACATCCATTGCGGCACGGTCATCCACACGTCCGACATGGTCGGCCCGTCATTGGCGGAGACCCCGTAGATGAAATCCGCATCAAACAGATTGGTGTTGTCGGCATAGCGGACATCCGCCATGGCCAGATGGATGCTGTCATCAACCTGCGGACTGAAGTTGAGCTGGAAGTAGGCACCAACCTTATCCATGACCCGGCCCGTCCAGTACAGCGCATCCCAATCATTGACGAAATTGTTGTTAGGGCTGAAGCCTTTAGCCGCACCGCCCGCCACACCCTTTTGGGTATTGGTGAAGGAGCCGATGGCCTGGCCGGAAAAACCATTGAGCAAATCAGGCAGGACGTTCGCATGACCCGCCTGGTAGCCTTTTAACTTAAACAGCCGGCCATTTGGCGTCAGATAGGGGCCATAGCTTTCCATATGACATGAAGAGCAGGGCTCGCCCGTTTGGCGGGCAAATGCAGGGGTTGCCAGTGCGCTCCGGCTCGACAGCAGCGACAGCAACCCGACCAAAAGGAAAAGGGTCTTACGGAACATGGGAACAAGCTCGCCTTGAATCAGCAAACCCCATCCCAAGCTAGATCTGTGCCAATAGAATTAGTTGTTTATTTACAGACAGATAGACGCCTCGCACAATCAGTCTGAACGAGAGTACTACGGCAAATGACAGAACCCCTGTGCATATGACGCACTCAGAATGTGGGGTGTGCCGCGTGGCTGAGCGCACCAGGAATCGTATGCCGCAACGAGAACCACTGGCAGCCCTGACTCAGCTACAGTGGCTCAACCCGCTGGCCAGGTCCGGATATCTCAAACACACGTCTAATTCGCCGAGCATGCGGAGGTTACTCAGGCGTTTGGACTCTTCGAGAAAAGACAGCATGGCGGGAGTTAATACCTGCCGGGCCTCGGCGAGCGGGATGGCGGGCGGACGGGGCAAGTCGTGGAGGTCAGCGATACGCCAAAAGTAATCGGTCATGGTGGTGGGGTGGCCATCACTGATGTTGTAAGCCTGCCCCGGTTGCCCGCGTCGTGCGGCCGCGATACAGGCGACGGCCAGATCATCGGCGTGAATGCGGTTGCTGTAGGGGGATTCTTCCGG
>SXQV01000138.1 GCA_005792805.1 Methylococcaceae bacterium
CCAAGTGGGTTTACCAGATGACCCCGCATGATGAGTGGGATTACGACGGTATCAACGAAATGACCTTGATCGACTTGGCCATGAAGGACAAGGACGGCAAGGAGCACGGCAAGCTGTTGACTCACTTTGACCGTAATGGCTTCGGGTATACCCTGGACCGTATCACGGGTGAACTCCTGGTGGCTGAGAAGTTCGACAAGATGGTCAACTGGGCGTCACATGTTGACCCCAAGACCGGTCGTCCGCAGGTCGTTAGCCAGTACTCCACTCAGTCAGGTGGCGAAGATCACAATCAAAAGGGCATTTGTCCTTCGGCCATGGGCGCCAAGAACGAACCCCCGGTTACGTTCTCTCCCAAGACCAAGCTGATCTACATTCCGGGCAATCACACCTGTATGGACTACGAGCCCTTCCAGGTCGAGTACACCGCAGGTCAGCCCTATGTCGGCGCAACTCTGAATATCTATCCCGCCAAGGCCAACGTCAAAACGGGTGAGAAGGAAGACAAGCTGCACATGGGTTCTTTCACTGCGTGGGATCCGGCAACCGGCAAGATTGCCTGGCAGATTGATGAGCCTTTCTCCCTGTGGAGCGGCATGGTATCCACCGCCAGTGACCTGGTTATCTACGGAACACTGGAAGGTTACCTGAAGGTACGTGACGCCAACACGGGTGCGGAGCTTTACCGCTTCAAGACCCCATCTGGCATCATCGGTAACGTCAGCACCTGGATGCATGATGGACGTCAGTACATCGGTATACTGTCCGGTATCGGTGGCTGGGCCGGTGTGGGTATGGCCGCTGGTCTTGAGGGTGACAGCGAGGGTCTGGGTGCCGTTGGCGCCTACAAGAGCCTTGGCGTACACACCAAGCTGGGCGGTGTATTCACCGTGTTTGCTCTGCCTAAGTAAGTGCTAAGCCTCGGGCCTTGGGGTCCGTAGGCCAAGCCAGCGAAAGCCCCGACTGATTCGCTCAGTCGGGGCTTTCTGCTTTAAGTGGTTTGCTGGTGATAAGGCTTGGAGCCGGCGAAAGGAAAGCTAGATCCGCTTCCTTTGCCAAACTGGTTTTGGCAGTCCTTGGTTCACCCAGGTGAGGCGCGTGGATAATTGAACGGTCGCCGCCGATAAAACGGTTTCGCATGGCTCAGCCCTCGGTGACGGTGTTTGCAATATAAGAGAGATTTTTGATATGACAGTGCTCACGCAATTGAGGGCATTAGCCCTCTCCGTCGGATCACTCCTGGTTTCGGTTGACTTGGCTCAGGCGGGGAGCAAGGCATTCAAGGTGTGTGCGGATCCAAACAATCCACCGTTCTCAGTGGAGGACGGCTCTGGCTATGAAAACAAGATTGCAGAGTTGCTTGCCGGTGAACTGGGCCAGAAATTGGAGTACACCTGGTTTCCTCAACGGCTTGGTTTTATTCGCAATACTCTCAAGGCCAAGTTGCCGGACTCAGAAGAGTACAAGTGCGATGTGGTGATGGGGGTTCCCACCGGCTTCGAGATGGCAGCTACGACGCAACCTTATTACCGCTCGACCTATGTGCTGGTCTACAAGAAAGGCGGTCCGCTGAATGGCATTAAAACCCCGGCCGATATGGACAAACTGGCGCCAGAAGCAAAAACCAGACTGCGCATCGCCATGTTCGATGGAGCGCCCGGGACAACCTGGCTGCTGAATCATGGCTTGATTGGCCAGGGTATTCCTTATCAGTCGATGACGGGTGATGTAACGCAGAATACAGCCCAGATTCTTGCGCGGGATTTCTCTGAAGACAAAATTGATATGGTCATTATCTGGGGGCCAATGGCAGGCTTTCTGGCCATGCGTAGCCCTGATGCGTTTGAGTTGATTCCCATGAAATCCGAGCCTGGACTCAGGTTTGAGTTTCCCATGTCGATGGGAGTCAGAATTCCTGATAAGGAACGAAAGCAAGTGTTGAATGACTTGATTGCCAAGAATGGCGACAAGATTCGGGCGATTCTGGAGAGCTATAAGGTGCCCTTGGTCGAAGCCACTGAGGCAAAAGAGACTCGCAAAGACGACGATTGATTATGGGTCGCGCCCGTTCCTCCTCTGCTGCCAATGCCTGAAAGGGGGGCTCTCCTGAAGCCGGAATTACGGGGTTGGCTGTGGTGTTGTGGGAACCGCTTGTGCAGTTGGCTCAATGCCGGGCTTGAGTCCGTGGGGCTTAATCAATCCAGTACTAAAAGCGACCAGCAGCGCTACAAAAAGCCCAATCGAAAGACCAATCCGCCATGTCAGGGCGCGAACCGTGCGTGGGGAGCGTTTGCGATCTCTCAGCAGGTAATACAGTGCAGAGCCGAGACTGCCAATAATGACGAGTAGTGCCAGGACAATGAAAATCTTCAAAATCTGCCTTTATGGTAGAGGGTTTGCGATTCCGGGGTCATGAGTCACCGGGAAAGCGGCGGTTCGCCAAATTATAGCTTCAAACCCTCTGTAAAAGCCGTGTGGCTATTCGCCGTATTTTTCCCGCTATTCGTCGCATTGGGGTTCTGGCAGTTGCAGCGTGCGGATGAAAAAGTGGCGCTGAACGTCTTGCGCGATACCCGCTCGCAGGAGCCACCCCGATCGTTGAAGGACGTGGCGGCCGAGGTGTTGGATGATCTCCGCTATCGCCCTGTCTGGATGGAAGGGCAGTACGACACGGCTCATCAGTTCTTGCTGGATAACCAGCTGCAGGGCCAGTCAGTCGGTTACCAAGTGCTCACGCCATTGCGGCTGTCAGGGATGGATAAGGCGGTTTTGGTTAATCGCGGTTGGGTGCCACAGGGATCGAGTCGGCGGGTGTTACCGAATATCGATCAGGCTCCCCCGGGGACAATGAAGGTGATCGGGATTGTGGAACGATTCCACCGGGTTGGTTTCCAGCTTGAGGGCGCGGATATCCCGGCGGACGGATGGCCTTCTGTCGTTCAGTTGCCCCAGGCTGAAAAGCTTGCGGAACGGCTTGGTTATTCGGTATTGCCGTATCAGGTATTATTGGATCCCGCTGCCGATGGGGGCTACAGCCGGGTTTGGCAGGTGGTCCGGCTGGACTCAGATAAAAATCGGGGCTACGCCCTGCAATGGTTTCTTTTCGCCGGCCTGGTTACATTTTTCTTTGTCCGGTACAGCTTCAAGGCTAAATCCGGGTAGCTACTTTCTCTATATGAAACAATCTTCAAAACCACTCTGGCAGAGCCGTGTTCTTGTGATCGTGATTGCTCTGACGGCAGTTATCCCGTTTGCTCTGGCCTGGTATTACTCCAATCATCCCGAGTTGATCGATAAAACCAGTAATTATGGTTCACTGATTCTTCCCGCACGCCAATTGGGTCATGCTCAACTGATGGCAGCGCCTCTGGGCCCGGTGAGTGGCATGGAGCAAATCAAGGGGCGCTGGCTGTTATTGCAGGTGGCCTCGGGTCCCTGTACGGCAGTTTGTGTGGAGGCCTTGCACAAGACCCATCAGGGGTGGCTGATGCTGAATAAGGAAATGCCTCGGGTGCAACGTCTCCTGTTGGTGTCGCCGGAAGCCCAGTCACGGGAAGTTCCGGAAATCGTCAAAGATGATGCGCTGGTGACGTCGGGTCTGACCCCGGAGGTTCTTCAGGCATTGACCAGCGCCATCGGCAAATCGTCTGGCGATGGGGTGGTGGTTCTTATCGACCCCCTGGCCAATCTGGTGCTTTGGTACGAGGCCGGATTTGACCCTTACAAGATGGTCAAAGATATCAAGCACTTGCTGAAAGCCTCCCAGATTGGGTGACATGTGGGGATTACCCGATGGTTTTCCCGCGAGTGCTTGTAACGGTTTTAACCCTAATTTTAAGAAAGCCATTCAAACCATGTTCAGGAAGTTGACGCTCTTCACTCTTTTGCTGGCCCTCTGTGTTGTATTCATGGGGGCTTATGTGCGAATTTCCGATGCAGGTCTCGGTTGCCCCGACTGGCCCGGTTGTTATGGCAAGCTGATTATTGAGCCACCTGCTCCGGACAAGCATCTGGGGAATGGCGTCTTCGATGCGGTAAAGGCCTGGAAAGAAATGACCCACCGTTACCTGGCGGGGGGGCTCGGCTTGCTGGTCCTTATCCTTGCTGGCCTGTCGTTCCGTGTGCACGGCTATCGGAATCGTGCGATCGGATGGAGCGTCAGCGCCCTGCTGCTCGTTGTTCTGCAGGCGCTGCTCGGTATGTGGGCGGTTAAGTTTCACGTGATGCCGATGGTGGTCACAACACATCTGGTCGCCGGCTTCATCACGCTCTGGCTGATCTATCGTCTTTATCTGGTGACGGCTGCCCAGTATCCGCCTATGGAGAAAGTGAGCGGCTTGCTTTGGCTAAGCCGGTTGGGTTTGCTGCTGCTCCTGATGCAGACAGGGCTGGGTGGTTGGGTCTCTTCCAATTACGCGGCTTTGTCCTGTCCGGATTTTCCCATGTGCCTCGGAAGCTGGACCCCGGAGATAGATTATCCCTCCATCCTTTCCAGCATCGTCAATCCCGACAATGATCAGGGCAATCTTTTGCCGCCGGCGGCCCGTGCGGGTATTCACTATCTGCATCGATTGGGTGCGGTGCTGACCTTCCTGGTTCTGACTGTGCTCGCGATGGGGGTGACCTCCAACCGCAAAGTGCCACACCTCAGTAAATCCGGCTTGTTCTTGAGCTTCC
>SXQV01000139.1 GCA_005792805.1 Methylococcaceae bacterium
GTCTCGCAAGAGGAGTTGTCGGCGGTAATCAATCAGCTCGGCGCTAACCTGCTCCCTTTGCGGCAGGTGCAGGTCAAGCTGGGGCCAGGATCAGCCGAAATTTCCGGGGCGCTGGATACCTCGCAGCTAGATGGTTTCCTCAAGAATATCGGTGTCCGCACTAAAGATATTGAAGGGATTGGCCGATGGGTCAAAGCGCTGGGAAACAACGTGCCTGTCCACGTCAAGGCGAATGGCAGCGTTGAGGATTCCCGGCTCAATGCAAAGCTGGAGAGTCTCAGTGTGGGGGGATTCAATATCCCCGCTGAGCAGCTGGATCGAATGACCAAAGGCGGTATTCATTCCAATCTGAACGGCGAGGGTTACTCCGTCAAGGTGCTTACCTTCCAGGAAGGGAGTTTGAAATTTATTGGTGCGTTACCGCCAAGTCTGGGTGTGCGCGATCCATAAAACATGAAAATCGCGACCTGGAATGTTAATTCCCTGCGTGTCCGGCTGCCCCATGTTCTTGAGTGGCTGGATAGGGAATGCCCCGATGTGCTGGCTTTACAGGAAACCAAGTCGGAGGATGCCAATTTTCCTGTGGCAGAGCTGGAGTCGGCGGGCTATCGGCCAGTGTTCAGTGGGCAAAAGACCTATAACGGGGTAGCCATCCTGAGTCGTCAGCCTGCCGTGGATGTGGTCACCGATTTACCTGATCTGGAGGATCCCCAGCGGCGAATCCTGGCGGCAACGGTGGATGACTGGCGCATCATCGATCTCTATGTTCCCAACGGCAGCGAGGTCGGGTCCGACAAGTATGCGTACAAACTGGATTGGCTGGCTCATGTTCATGCCTGGCTCAGGGGGCAACTGCTGTGCTATCCCAAGCTGGTGGTGCTGGGCGATTTCAATATAGCGCCGCAAGATAGCGATGTGCATGATCCGGCGGCTTGGCGAGAGAAAATCCTGTGTAGCACCCTGGAGCGGCAGGCCTTTGATGGATTGCTCGCTCTGGGTCTGAAAGACGCCTTCCGCTGTTTCGAGCAGCCGGAAAAAAGCTTTAGCTGGTGGGATTACCGGATGAATGGATTTCGTCGCAATCTCGGTCTGCGCATCGACCACATTCTGATCAGTTCACCGTTGGTTCAATCCTGTCGGTCGTGCCGCGTTGATGTGGCGCCGCGCAAGCTGGAACGGCCATCGGATCACGCGCCCGTCGTGGCAGAATTCGGGTAAACCGGAAGAGCCAAGGCCCCTGCGTTGGGGAAAATCAGGCGGTTGCCCTGATCTTTAATGAGTTGCGACCGGGTCGCGTTACTTCGTCATCAGAGTTTGACACGAAGCCAAGCTCACTTAGGCGCAGCCAGTCTTATGGTTGTATCGTTCGCTTCGCGCTTGGGTGAAGCCTGGTTGAAGCTCAGACTCTGAGCCGCTCCAGGGCCTGCAAAATAGAACCCACCTCGAAGACCTCGTGATGGTCCTGCGGTGCCGTCCAGATCATTCCATTGATAAAGCAGTCCGTTTTGATCATAGGTCCCATAGAAACTGGGGCTTCCGGAGTAGGTGCCGACGTCCGTCAGGTAGTTCTGGGTCGGATCGATGTAGCGTGCTTGAGGAACGCTGTAAAAGTAGCTGCCGGAATAGTCGTCAATGTAGTTCGCCATATTCAACTCATCACCGATCCGATTACCGGGCGCCCGATTGCTGCGTGTGGCATAGAGATAGTAGCCACCCCGCCCGGAATTCAGCTTCTGACTGTAGTAGGCGGCCTTGTACCATTGGTCTTCGGCGGGCATGAAGAACATGGGCGCGGCCCCGGTATTCGGGTTGATTTGATTGCGCACAACCGTTGCCCCCTGCGTGACCCCTTGCAGACGATAGGCACCGTCCTCTGTTGTGGTTGAGTCCTGCGGGCCGATGGGCTGGCCATTGGACATCCAGTTGGCATAACGCGCCGCATCGAACCAGCTGATGAAGGATATGGGCCGTCTTGAACTATCACCCGCATTGTTCATCGGCGAATAGGCGTAATTTTCGGAAGATCCACTCCGCTGAACCCCGGCACTGTTCAGGACGTTGGTCATCGCGGGGTCATACAGACTATAGGGATCTGCCTTGGCTACAGCATTCAGAAATGCGCAGTACTGACCAATGGTGACCTCATATTTTCCGATCCAGAACGTCTTGTTGACTGCGCCAAATCCGGTCTTGTCTTTGCGGTTTCCGGGATGACCCACCTTGACCAGTTCATAACCCATCGCAGCGGGGTTCTTTGCCTCACTCACCAGGCGGAGACCGCCATTGGATCCGGAGGCCGCAGGGCTTCCGCCAATGCGATAGCTCGACTGAAGGTAGGTGAAGTAGGACGTCCATGCGCCGCCCCTGAGAATGATCGATGGGCTGCTTTGCGTGGCGGGATCGAGCATCTCCCAGACGCTCCCGTTCATATCGAAGGTACCGAAGGGTCCTTTGCTGCGGGTAAAACTGCCCACGTCCGTAGAATAGTTTTGCTGACTGTCCAGACTGAGCTGTTGGGTGACCGCCAATTTCCCCTGATACAGAAGATTTGCGCCATTGTTCGATCCACCAGGCGTATTGCTTGGAGCTGTATTGCTATTGGTCGAATAGAGCGTGTAGCCACCCAGGTCGTTATTGATGGTGGGATTGAAGTAGGCGGCCTTGTACCACTCGTTTTCCGTGGGCAGGTAATGCGTCGGTGGGGAGCCCGTATTGGGGTTGACCGTATTTTTGGGAACTGCGAGTCCGCGTTTGGCCTTTGTCTTTAGAAGGTTGTAAGCCCCATTCTCCGTCGTTCTTTTTGTCTGGTGTCCTGTGGGCTGCCCGTTTGACATCCAGTTGGCAAAACGCGCCGCATCAAACCAGCTGACATACGTGATCGGTCGCTGATCGGGTGTCGCGGCAGAAATCTGGATGGTGCCGCCGGGCGGGATCACGCTATATCTGAACTTTCCTGGTGAGCCGGTTCTGGCAATACCCGCCACCTGAAGATCGGTGGCCATCTTGGGGTTATACAGACCGTGAAGGTCGGACTGACTCACCGCATTGAGGAACGCAGTGTATTGGCCGATCGTAATATCGAATTGGCCCATGCGGAACTCATGGTCAACCGCGCCAGCCAGTGTCGAAGGATCGGCTGCATTTCCGGGATTGGAAACCACCACGGTCGCCACATTGACCGGTTCGACATGTCCTGATGACGCATGCAATTCAGCTGACGCCAATAAAGCAAGGGCTGTCGCTGTGACAGCTATCGTACTTATGTTTTTAGATGATGGCATTGATGGGAGGCTCCATTGTGAATGCGGGTGAGAAAATGCACCGTCCGGCGACATCAATTTACGATGCACCATGGGTTGTATCGGGTTGATTTGACTGGATAACCCGTAAAAATGACCTGATGTTCGGGTAATAGTTCGCTATCGTCAAACATTACAGCCGCCGCTTATTCCGGCTACAGAGGAGGGACGATAGCTGCTCATCTATCCGTCGCGCAAGATGAACGCAGCGAGACAGGTGTCTGGGTTATTGGTGTACCTCAACGGATAGAGTTTGACTTTCTGGCTCGGGATGCCGAGGGTTCAGCGTGCTTCAGTCGTATTGGCGGCTTGGTGCCCTTTGTGGGCGCGGGTTTGGTTCCAGGCTTGACGACCTCTTTAATGCGCCTGGGCGCTGGGTTTTTCTGTCCCCAGTGGCCGGTGGGTCCGACGATAATGAGTGTCTTGTAGGATTGGACTTTGCTGCCAGTTTTGCGGCCGGTGTTGCGGTCGATCATATCCACCGAGCCATAGCCGCTGTGGCCGACAAGGTGAAATAACTCCTCGGCACGGTAATCTTCAACATGCACGCAGCCATGGGAGGCAGCGGCATTGCCCATTTCCTGTATCGCCTGCCGATCTAGCGACGAGTGCAGGGCCATGCCGCCATTGAAGAAAACGGCCCAAAGCATCGGCGCATCGTATTTGCCGGACCAGTGCCGTGATGAAAAGGCCTGTGGTCGAAAATAGCCAGAGGCAGTTTCGAAGCCTTTCTGCCCGGAAGAGATCAGCCAGTAA
>SXQV01000140.1 GCA_005792805.1 Methylococcaceae bacterium
GGGGAGATAGCCGTCGGATGATTATGGGTTTCCACCTTCATCAGGAGATGTGCAGGCTCCTCCCGGTAACCGTACTCAAGGCTCGCAGGATCGCGGATAAAGACGGGCGTCACCGGCCCGGCAACAACCGCCGCATTATCGCTGTAAGCCGACAAAATACCGGCAGGGGCAAGCTTGCTGGTGTTACGGATCATGGCGAACAGGGACTGATCCTGCGCCTCGCCATCAACCACCCAGCTCGCATTGAAAATCTTGTGACGGCAATGTTCCGAGTTGGCCTGGGCAAACATCATCAACTCGACATCCGTCGGATCGCGGCCCAGCACGGTAAAGCTCCCGGCCAGGTAATCGAGTTCATCTGCCGAGAGCGCCAGCCCCAGCATCCGGTTAGCCGTCACCAGGGCCGGACGTCCTTCCGCGAGTACCGGCACCGTGCCGGCCCGGGCCGGGGCATGGTGCTGGAAGACGCGCCCTTCCTCACCGGGCACCAGAACCGTCTGGGTCATGCGGTCATGCAGCAGGGACTGGATCGCGGCACCGGATTCAGCCGTGAAAGATGCGCCTGTCTGTACCGTGAAATACACACCCCGCTCGATGCGGAGCACCGACTCCAGGCGGCAGTGATGCGCAATGTCCGTCGCCTTGCTGGACCAGGGCGAAAGCGTACCGAGACGGGGCACAACCAGGTAAGCCAGACCGTCACCGGGAGCACCCACAGGTGCCTGCCCGTAATCCAGAATCAGCTGCAACCGCTCCAGTGCCGCCTGGTCAGGTTCGGCGGCCGTCTCAACCAGATGCACAAAACGGGCATCAAGTCCGGTAACGGAGGGTTCCGCCGCTTTCAGCTCGACCAGCAACCGGCGGCGGCGAAATTCTGATAACGCCGAGGGGCCCTGAAGTGTAAGGATCATGCTCCGACCTGTTGGGGGTGGTGATTGAAGAGAGTGGAGACACCACGCAGAACAAGTCTCCGGGTGCCGAAGACATCCATCACCATCGCAACAGATGCCCGTTCCTGAATGGTTGCAGACCCGCCGGGTCAGGTGGAAGGTTTTTCGCCCTTGCCGCCCAAAGCCGTGTTTTGCAGCGTCTCATTGAGGTGCTTGAGTAGTTCCAGACCCTGGCCGTCGTGCTGCGGCTTACCCTCTGAGTCCTGAATATAAACCGAAGTCACACCGGATTTTTCCTCCAGCTTGACCCGGTATTCCGTGGTTCCGCCTGGCCCGCCTGCAAACATCTCGGCGACGTCACCGAAGAACCCCTTATCTTCATAGGGCTTGTGGTCTTTCGCGTAGTGCACGAAATAGAGTCCATCCGAGCGGTTTTGATCGATGATCTCCAGCTTCATCCGGCCCAGGGCCTTGTTGACCTCGGCCCAGGTAATATCGAAAGGTGCCTGGACTTCAATCAACGGCACGGCGGACGAGCTTTCGGCCAGAACCGGGGCGGGATGGTTTTTGCCCGCACGCATGGCCTTGGCCTCCTCGGGTGACATCTCCGCGCCTGGGGCAGGGGTCGCCTCACGGTCTGAAGACGCCTCGGTACTGGTATCGTCCGCCGACGCGGGTGATTCCCAGGAAGGCCGGCTGCCACCCGCTGCTCCATCAATGGTGGATGAAGTTAAGTCCGGCGGGATTTCCAGTGCCGCGATTTCGGTACTGTACTGATATTGCTTATGTTTATCGGGAAACCAGCCTTCAATGGTGCTACAGCCGGCCAGCACCCCTGACGCAAGAGCAACCCACAGCAGGTGGCGGCCATACACCTCAGCCATGACGCGGCTCCTGAAGCACGTCTGCCTGGCGCATGGCCATGCGAACCGTCTCATGCAAACCCTCGGACAGCCAGGTGAGCGGCAAACGGATACCCGGCTTGATCAGCCCCAATTCGGCCAGCGCCCACTTTACGGGGATGGGGTTGGACTCGATGAAGAGGTCTCGATGCAGACCCATGAGCCGGGCATCTATGCCCGCCGCCGCTTCACGATCGCCGTTACGCGCCGCAACGCACAACTCATGCATCAATCGTGGGGCCACATTGGCCGTGACCGAAATCACGCCATGGCCGCCCATCAGGCAGAACTCTCTGGCGGTTGCATCATCCCCGGAATACAGCAGGAAATCAGGGCCGCAGAGACGGATGATTTCACGCGCCCGCTCCAGATTGCCGGTCGCCTCCTTGACTCCGATAATCCGTGGCACACCGGCCAGCCGGGCAATCGTTGCCGGCAACATATCACAGGCGGTACGGCCAGGGACGTTGTAAAGAATCTGCGGAATGTCTACCGCCTCGGCGATGGCCTTGTAATGCTGATAAAGCCCTTCCTGGGTCGGCTTGTTGTAGTAGGGCGTAACCAGCAGACAGGCATCTGCGCCATGTTCCCTGGCTTGCCGGGTCAGGCTGATGGCTTCCGTGGTGGAGTTGGCGCCGGTTCCGGCAATGACGGGCACCCGTCCGGCCACCTGATCCACCGTCAAGCGGATCACCTCACAATGCTCATCCTCGTCCAGCGTCGCGGATTCACCGGTCGTACCGACGGCCACGATGCCATCCGTACCCTGCTCGATGTGGAATTCGATCAGCCGCCGTAATCCTTCACGGTCCAGCGAGCCATCTGGCTCCATTGGCGTCACCAACGCGACTAGACTTCCTTGAATCATGCCCATTTTCCGGCTTCAAAAAAGGGGGCAATGGTAACGTGGTGCAGATAGGCGTGACAACCGCGAGAGAGGCAGCCTGCTGCCGCGCCGAGGGGAGCATCAACAATAAAACACCGGGGCGAAAATGATAAACTTCGACCCCTCACTGTTTGGCGTAGCGAATCCCCATGCAACTTACGATTACCGTTCTGGGTGAAAATCATCCTGACCTCATCATCGAACTGACCCGGGCCATCAAGGAGGCCAAATGCACAATCCTCGAAAGCCGCATGACGGAACTGGGATTGGAATTTGCCGGGCATCTGCTGGTTGAGGGCAACTGGAACCACATTGCCCGCCTCGAAAACGCCATGGAAACGCTGGCCAGCCGTTTCCATCTTAAATTCAATCTGCTGCGCGCCAAGGAGCCGGAAGAGTCCGCCGCCGAGACGGACATGGGCCTGCCTTACGCCATTGATATTTTCGCGACCGATCAGATCAACAACATCCACGACCTCAGCGAATTCCTGATCAGTCGTGGCGTCAGCATCATGGATCTTTCGACCAGCCGCTACCCGGCCCCCTTTACCGGCACACCCCTGTTCCTGGCCCACATGATCGTGCGGATTCCGTCAGGCATGCGCATCGTTTCCCTGCGGGATGAGTTTCTGGATTTCTGTGACCAGATGAATCTTGACGCCATTCTGGAGCCGGTAAAGCGCTAATCCCTGTCAAACAGGCCTTCACGGACAAGAACCCGCACCGAGAGCATTCACCGAGGACTCCAAGCATGAGCATCCCGACGCTGGGTCAGCCCGTCGCTGACTTCACCCTGCCCGCCACCTCGGGCAAGACCATCCAACTCTCCGGCCTGCGGGGTCACCCTGTGGTGATCTACTTCTATCCAAAGGACAGCACCCCCGGCTGCACCCAGGAAGGACAGGATTTCCGCGACCTCTACCCGGAGTTTCAGGCACTGGCAGCCGAGATACTGGGCGTGTCCCGCGACAGCCTCAAATCTCACGAGAACTTCAAATGCAAGCAGGCATTCCCATTCGAGCTCCTCTCGGATGCAGACGAATCCCTGTGCCGTCAGTTCGATGTGATCAAGATGAAGAACATGTACGGCAAGCAAGTGCAGGGTATCGAGCGCAGCACCTTCCTGATTGACGCCGACGGCAAACTCGCTGCCGAGTGGCGCAAAGTCAGCGTCAAGGGGCATGCCGCCGCAGTGCTGGAGAAAGTCCGGTCACTGAAACCGAACTGAGCCACCCTCGTGACCTCTCGCCCACGCTCAACAACACCGTATCTGACCGGGTTCACGACCGGTCTTGCTCTGGTGGGGATGGTTGCGGCGGCCCATGCCGGTCCGGTGTATCGCTGCCTGCAAAATGGCAGCGTGGCGTTCACCCAGAATGCCTCCGACCCCAGTTGCGAACCGATTGAGGTCAACGCCTACGAACCTGATCCGGAAACGGTCTCAAGACAAAAAGAGTCGCTCAAAAAATGGCGTGACGACCGCTCAAAGACGCTCAGCGAAGGCCGCCGAAAAAAAAGCGGCAAGAAAAACCAGCTGGCCGAACCGGCGGACGACGACGCGGTCCGGGGGGCGCTTGAGCCGATCAACGGGAATCGCAGAATACCGGACGAACTGGACTTCAAGGAATCGAGCCACGACCAATAAACCGGGGCTGACCGCCTTACCCCCGGCCCATTCCCTCCATTGCCACCGACCCAATCAGCCGCATGAACCGCGACGAAATCCCCGCCATCATCATCGAACCCAAAGGCCTCCATCAGGCCAGTATCCTCTGGCTGCACGGGCTGGGGGCAGACGGTCATGACTTTGCCCCCATCACCACCGAACTGCAACTACCGGATTCCCTGGGTGTCCGCTTCATCCTCCCGCACGCACCCCATCGGCCTGTAACCATCAATGGCGGCTATGTGATGCGGGCCTGGTATGACATTGCCCACACCGACATCGGCCGAACCCCCGACCTGAGCGGTATTGAGGAATCCCGGCAGGCCGTGGCAGATCTGATCGACCGCGAACTGGCGGCCGGTATTCCGCCCGAACGCATCATCCTCGCCGGTTTCTCGCAGGGCGGCGTGATTGCAATAGAAACCGTGACTCACCATCAGGACAGGCTGGGGGGAGCCATTGCCCTGTCCTGTTACCTGGCTCGCAACGCCGATTTACCCGCCGCAACGCGAACCATTCCCGTGTTTCTCGCCCACGGCACCGAAGACACCATCGTGCCTCACGGGCTAGGCCTGGCCGCTCGCGACGCGCTGGAAAAACAGGGATACGACGTGGAATGGCACGCCTATCGGATGCCGCACTCTGTCTGTCAGCAGGAGATCATGGATATTCGCCGCTGGCTGCTGGCCCAACTGGGCCAGCACTGAAGGGAATCAGGCGGAGCGTTTTACGCCAGACAGGATGGCCCAGTCTTCCCGCTGCCGAACCGGGTCAAACTCCACCTCGGCCACATAAGCCGCCTGCACCGAGCCGGCCTGTTCCGCCAGGATGCCCGACAGGGCAAGATAGCCGCCGGGTTTGAGCCGGCCAAGAATAGCGGCGGCCAACTCCACCAGCGGCCCAGCGAGAATGTTGGCGACGACCACATCGGCCGCCGCCAACCCCGGATCAGCTGGAAAACCCAGCGTCAGCCGCGCCTCGACAGCATTCTTTTGTGCATTGTCCTGACTGGCCGTCAGCGCCTGTGGATCGATATCAATGCCGTGCGCCGACGCAGCGCCCAGTTTCAGCGCGGCCACGGCGAGTATCCCGGAACCACAGCCATAATCCAGAACGGTTCGCCCCGCCAGTTCGAGACCTTCCAGCCATTCAAGACAAAGTGCCGTTGTCGGGTGGGTGCCGGTCCCGAAGGCGAGCCCCGGGTCCAAGATGACATTGACGGCGGCGGGCTCCGGCGGCTCATAGCCGGTCGGGCAAATCCATAAACGGCGACCAAACCGCATGGGTTTGAAGTGCTCCATCCAGGCCCGCTCCCAGACCTGATCTTCAACAATCACCGCAGTCCAGTCGAGTATCCGATCCCCGAAATGATGACGGGCAGCACAAGCAATTAACTCGCCATCAACATCACCCTCGAACAAGGCGGTCACCTTTGTCCGCTGCCACAGCGGAGTCTCCCCCGGTGGCGGCTCGAACAATGGCTGATCCCCCGCATCGTCAAATCCTACCGACAAAGCGCCCTGCGCCACGAACCAGTCGGAAACCGACTCAGCCTGTAACTCATCGACCGTGGCCGCCAGCTGGCGCCATGTGGGTTGCACGATTGACTCCTCCGTCACCAGTCTCCCTCCTCGAACTCACCCTGAATCTTCAGCACATTGCAGTTTTCCTTCACCACCCGCTGTAATCCGTCATCGAAGCCGGCGCTGGATTCGAACTTGATGCCATCCAGCACCGCCACCCGCGCCCGGGGCAGTTCGGTGATGCCGGACCCATCGAAAATGGCCGACAGACCGGGCATGTCGCTGACCGGCACTTCGCCCTTGGCCAGGTGGTAAACCGCCAGCATCGTATGGGTCTTGCCACCGCCAAACGCGGTCTGCAAAAGCGTCTGCCCTGTGTCACCCAGTACGCCGTTCAGTTGGAAAATGAAGACATTGCTGTCGAACAGGTAGGCCATCCTCAGCCGTCTCCCCAGTCGGTCAGACGCTGTTTGGCCAGTAGTTCTCTGACCTCGTTGGCCGGGCGTTTGCCCCATGCCCCGGCGGTTCTCGATAGCAATTGATCGACTTGTTTCGCCGGGAGCGCCGACGTCCCGCCGGCTCCCATGCCGAGTCGCGCACTGCCAAACCGCCATTCCTGCGCGGTTTTTACCAGCCCCGCCTTGACCGGATTATTTTCGATGTAGTCGATGACGGCCCGCAAATGACGATCATCACGTATAAAGCGATCAAAGTATTCCCTTTGCCATAATTCGCCCTGCTGACCCAGTGCCTGATTGATGGCTTTAGCGGTATAGGATTTCCATGAATGAATCACCGCCGGCAATGGGTATCCGGCTTTTGTCTCGATCAGTACATGCACATGGTTGGGCATGATGACCCAGGCCAGCAGTCGGTATCTCTGACCGTCGAAATGCAGGAGCGCGTTCTCAACGATTTCCGCATGGGTCTGTTCACGCAGCAGGCACTTGCCGTGACCGGCGTTGAGATAAGCTTCCAGCGCTTCCCTGAACTGGGCATCATCGGAGCAGGTTTGACTGAGCGATTCGACGACAGATGCAGGCAAGGCGTCAGCAAGACGAAAGGTGATGGACTGGATGAGATCAGGTTGATCAAGATGCGGCAGATAACCGCGTGAGTACCAGTTTTTTGCCGGCGAGACGCCGGCGCTCCCGGATGCCGAGAAACTCGCACTACCAAATACCGGTACCCGCCCGGCAAACCGGGGCGGAATTTCGATCATCGCCTTGTTGATCGTCACCGCCACCGGATTGAGGTCGGAGGCGTAGCTTTCCAGCCCCAGACGTTGCGCTTCCAGCGGCAGCGCACCCCCGCCCGCGAACGGGTCATGAAATGCAGGCAGTTTGTCCGGATCGAACAGTTCGGCGGCCTGCGGATGATTCCGGTTGAGTTCGCAGGTCTCGCGCCAGCTCTTGCGGATTTCCTCACGGGCTTCGTTCAGCACCGCTTCGTTGTTGGTGTTCTCCCTCAGCACCAGGCGTTCCAGAATGCCAAACAGCCGCTCGCGCTCGATGGCGGCTTTTTCCTTGCTGACCCCGCGCCCGAGATGCCGTTCGTAGCTTGGATCGTTAACCATTTGCACAAAAATGACCGCCCTTGCCGCTGCCGCGTTGATCTTGTCCAGCGGCAAGGCGACTTCGATGAGATTTTTTAGGGTCTTGATAGGGATCATGGGCTGATGGCGAAGAGACGGGTTCGGGTCTGGGCCACGCGGACCGCATCGGCTTCGGCCAGCCGGCCGAGAACGCCCCGGACGAGCCGGGCATCAAGGGTGAAGAGCTTGCAGCGCACCACCGAGGGCGCGGGCAAGCCGGCGGTTTCGAGGTCCTCGATCGGGCAATCCAGCGGCCAGGGCGCGTTCCTGGCCGAGGTGATCATGGCCAGTACCAGATGACCGGAGGGGGTGTTGAACGCAGCGGCATCCGACAACACCAGCGCGGGCCGGTTCTTGCTGGCAATACGGTCGGTGAAGGGAAACGGCACACGCACGACCTGGCCGGGTTCATAGGTCACGGTAGGCGTCCTCGTCTTCCGGGCCGCTCCATTCCATGAGCGTGCCTTCGACCGCCTTGAGGTATTCGAGGTCGATCGGCCAGACGCGGCGCACCCGGGCGAAACCATCGGCGGCAATATCCCAGGCCAGCAAATCCCCCGGGCCGACACCCAAGGCGGCACGAATATCGGCAGGGATGGTGGTTTGCCCCTTGGCGGTGATCTTGGCGACGGCAGTCATACGGGTTACCGGTAAGGGAAGTAAGGAGCGCCTCACTTTAGGTTGTGGCTTTGCTATGTGCAAGCCCATGGTTCGCTTCCCAGTGACGGAAATTCCAGGTTTTGTTCTGAAAAATGTCCATCAATCTTGCGTCATGGAGCGGGCTGGGCTGCCTCAAGCAAACTGCCCAGATCGAGATTGATGCTGCTCACCGCCCAGTCCGGTTCCTGGGTAAACGGTTTCTCCACGTAATACGGCCCTTCATGGGCTTCGCCTTCCACCAGCACGATGGCCATGATGAATTGCTCCTGCTGGTTGAGCCCGTAGAGGATTTCGTTGCGGGTGATGGTGAGGGTGGTCTGGCCCCTGGCGCGGCCCTTGACCTCGATGTGGCGGGACGGCGGCAGCTTGCCGCCGATGGCTGGGGGCTGGCTGGTGATGTCCCAGCCGCATTTCTCCGCCGACACATCGGTAACGTGATGCCCCATGGCGATTTCTGCCTGCGTGACTGCATTCATCGCGATCCGTTCGATGCGGCGGGCGGTCAGGTCGTCGATGGTGCGGCGGACGTTTTCCAGCGGGAGCTGCACATCCTTGCCGGCGGCGATGTCGTCCTGGAGTTTGATGTAACGGTCCGACCAGAAGTTGATCTCCTTGACCAGCCGTTCATGGACGGCAGCGAGGATCTGCTCGCGGCATTCCCAGACTGCATGAGCGGATGGCCGGGATGAATCAGACTGGCCATGGGCGCACCGGCCCGGTCCAGCAGGCGGACACAGTCCTTCTCGAAGCAGACCCGCTCGTCCAGACTGCCCTGGGCAACGCGATGGTGAGCTTCCTCAACGGTGGCTGCACGTGAGGCATTTACCCATCAGTGCTTCATTCCCAGTTTCTTTTCGAGGTAGTGGATGTTTTGACCACCGGCGTCGAAGCCCTGGTCATTGATGATATCCAGCAGCAGCGGGATGTTGCAGTTGATGCCGCCGATCACGAGCTCATTCAGCGCGGTGCGCATGCGGGCAATGGCGCTGGCGCGATCTTCGCCGTGGGCGATGACCTTGCCGATCATCGAGTCATAGTAGGGAGGAACCACATACCCATTGTAGATGTGAGTTTCTAC
>SXQV01000018.1 GCA_005792805.1 Methylococcaceae bacterium
CAATGCGCTGGGCAAACCCCTGTGGATGCGAAAACTGTATGCCCGCTGGTACCGCTATCAAAGCGGCCGGGACAAAGGCGCGAAAACCCGGGAAATCATGGACGTCAATGCGGCAACCGTTGCCACCGTAATGCACGAGCACAAGGTCGACCTGCTCATACACGGACACACCCACCGTCCTGCTATTCACACCCTGATGGTTAATGGCCTGGAAGTCCGGCGCGTGGTGCTGCCGGAATGGAACGGCCAGGAATGGCTGTTGTGCGTCACCGCGCAAGGACTGGCGCAGGAACCGCTATAAACCTCGGCTTCACGCCCGCCCGCAGGATTCGGGACGCTCAAGTTCTTCCCCAGGCCTGAACGACGGGCAGCAGCCCATCACCGAACCAAAATAATGAAGGAAGCACATGTTGGCAATCCAGCCTGATCGACCCGGCCCGCCATACCCCCAGACCCAGTTGCCGCCATGACGCTGCGTATCCTCATTGTCGAGGATGACGCCGACTATCGTGATGCCTTGTGCCACATTTTCAATCTGGAAGGATTCAGCGCAGATGGCGTGGGCAGCATTGCCGCCTTTGAAGCCTGGCGAAACACGCATCAGCTGGATGTGCTGATTGTTGACCGGCAGTTACCCGATGGCGACGGGCTCCAGGCTCTGGCGAGCTACCGGCAAGTCGCCGATACCCCGGCGATTGTGCTGACGGCGCTCGGCCATTTGCCGGAACGCATCGCCGGCATGGACGCCGATGCCGACTACTACCTGGTAAAACCGGTAGCGATGGACGAGTTCATTGCCCTGTTGCGCAGACTGCGACGGCGCCTGCGGATGGCCGATGAGCATCCCTGGACAATTCATCCGGCCCGGTGGTGCCTTGAGTCCCCCGACGGCATCGAGATTCCGCTGACTCGCCGCGAACTGGCACTGCTGGAGCTGTTTGTTGACCAGCAAGGGCAGGTGATCTCACGTCAGTCACTGGCGGCTGGTTTGGGCGAGCAATACGAAACCTACGACCCGCGCCGCCTGGAAATACGGGTTCGTCGCCTGCGTCACAAAGTCGAGCAGGCCACTGGAAAGCAACTACCGCTCACCACCGTTTACGGGCTGGGGTTCAACTTTACCCTGCCGTTGCGAAAGTTATGAACCAGGCTGTTGACCCTCCGGTCGAGACGGACGCCATTCTGGCGCGGACCCTGCGATTTGCAGACCCGGGTCTGGAGTCCGCCTTCCAGTCCTGGCAGCTGGCGACATTGCAGGACAGTTTCAAACCAGTGCTCGTCATGCTCATGCTGGTTACGCTCAATAATCTTTACCTCGATCACCAGAGCGCCAGCACCGCTCTGGCATCGGCCATTTACTCACTCCGGCTGGCGATTCTGACGTGTACCGGCATCGGGCTGGGGTTTCCGCTGCGCAACCTGAACGATCGCTGGGTTATCGGGCTTTTCGAGGTCATTCTGATCATGCTCATGATCGTCACCTTGCTCCGCGCCTACAGCGAACCGGACTATTTCGCGGTCGGCATGATCATCCAGTTTTTCTATATTCTGGTCATCTATCTGATCTGTCCCTTCAGCTGGTTGCGCCAGCTCGCCTATGCCGGACTGTTCAGTCTTGCATGCCTCGCCATGTGGGAGTACCGGATTGAATACACCACCGACTTTTACCGGCTCATACCCAGTTACCCCTGCGCAAATATATTGGGAGCCCTGCTGGCACGACAGCGCCATACCCGGGAGCGCCATCTGTTTGCTTCAGAGCGTCGCCGGGGTCGTCAACTCGCGCTGGTAGAACAGTTGCAGCGACAGCAGTCGGAGGTTCTGGATCTGTTGACCCACGAACTCCGCCACCCTCTGGCCAATATCGCGGCCCAGGGCGAGCTGATCCTGCGGCTGAACGACCCCGAACCCATACGCACGGTCGCAGCACGTATCGTCAAGGTCAGTACCGACTCAGCCCATATCATTCGTGAATGGATCGAAGGGGATCGAATAGCCACCGCCAGTCCGCGTCAAGGGGCGATGGACTATCGCCTTCTGCCGGGGCCGGTGATACGCGAAATCGTCGACAATTTCATTCTGCAGCACCCGGGTGTAACCGTCAGGATGGCGGGAGGCCACATCCCGCCGGTGCTCATGGAGCGGCGGGTATTGGTCCTGGCTATCCAGAATGTTCTGGAAAACGCCTTCCGCCATGCCGGCAGCGCTCTGGGGATTCTCATCCAGTTTCGGGTTCAGCAGAACTCCGTGACGGTTCGCATCCGTGATTATGGCCCGGGCCTCTCCGTGGAAGAGCAGACTCGGATCTTTCTGAAACATGTCACCCTGTCGAAGCCCACTACCCCGCCTATGAGCACAGGGATCGGTCTCTATCTTGTAAAGGAGTTGCTCGGTCGCTGCGGCGCAGGCATTCGGGTGCAGTCCGTAACCGGTCGAGGCACCGCCTTTCTGCTCGAATTCCCTCGGGCGCATTAGCTCACCTTGCCGTGGGGACCCTCCCCGCTCCCATCTACCCGCCCGTCTTGTCGGATTCCTATCGGTATTTGCCGCAGGTTTGTGCTTGCTATTGACTGTGGCGGCCAGTAAAACCGACGCAGATTTCATGGCGCTGACTGCCTTACTCGATTTCAGGTGTCGCACTTCAGATTTGCTTGTTCAAGCCCATTTTATTTATGAGGATCGCTTTATTATGAATAATCGCGCAGTTGGATCGTGGTTGGTTCTTGCATCATTTGCGTTATCCACTTCGGGTACAGCGATAGCCGGTGGAACCGATCTGCTGTCATTCGAGGGCGGTGGATTTCGGGCGATGACGGCAGATGCCGGGATCATCGGTGCTGCACTCAAAGGCAAACAAATGTCAGCGGGTGATCTGCTAGCCAATGTCGGCGTCATCTCCGGTAACTCCGGCGGAACCTGGTTTTCAACCTGTCTGGCCTATTCACCGGAGTTTGTATCCGGTCTGGAAAAGGTAGATGGTTTTTTTGATGCCACTACCGGTGGATACATGGGAATCCTGTCAGCCAGCTATAAGGCCTATGTCAAAAAACTGGCTGTGACAGACAATCCAGTGGTGAACTCCTTCATAAAGCAGGTAGGTAGCCAGAATGCGGGTGCGGAGCTCAGTCAATACCTGAAGCTGCTTAAGTATGCAGGTTCGCTCAACTGGCTTGATGCACTCAGGGAAACGGTATTCAAGCCATACGATACGGCCAATCTTATCCAGCATACAAATTTCAAGGATAGCCAGTCATTTCGCACCAGTGCCTTGCCAAAACAGCCGCTGGTCTTCGAGATTTCCTGGTCGACAAATGGAGCCGGGATAGGCCGTTTCAGCTTACTCAATCCTGAATCCGTGTTCCCGACCCCTCATGTTCGCCATAAGTCACTGACTTAATGAGATAATATCGGTTTTACTGTCTTCACCCATCCGACTATGGCCCACTTTAAAATCAAGCAATCCAGCAAGATGCAACTGACCTCG
>SXQV01000141.1 GCA_005792805.1 Methylococcaceae bacterium
ACCGGCGACCGATCCTTATAAGGTGTTTTGCCACCGATGCGGAAATGCCTCCATCGCATTCACCAGGCCGAAGCCCAACCAAGTTTGTTATGGAGGATGCTCAAGCAGGGGTCACGATTACGAAACCGGGTAAAAAATCGGCTTAACCACCGCGACCAATCAAAACTCGATCCACCCCCCTTTTGTGCCAGAATCGGCCCTAGGATTGAAAGCGTGAGTAGCTACATGAGTAGCTAACGACAAGTGGCATGAATGAACAGTGATATAAATCAGATGGTTGATTCGGAAAATAAGATAACCGCCATTTATCCGGGGACTTTCGATCCCATCACCAAGGGGCATGTCGACCTGGTGGAGCGTGCTGTAAAAATGTTCGGGCGCGTGGTTGTCGCCGTAGCGGAGAACCGGAATAAGGCACCATTGTTCAGTTTGGATGAGCGTGTCGAGTTGGCCCGCGAGTCGCTTAAAGACATCAGGACGGTCGAGGTGCTGGGCTTTGACACGCTTCTCGTTGAGTTCGCCAGAGCGACTGGCAGTCAGGTCATTTTGCGAGGATTGCGGGCTGTTTCCGACTTCGAGTTTGAGTTTCAGATGGCCGGCATGAACCGTCATCTGGGGCCGGAAATTGAAACCATGTTCATGACACCCAGTGAACGGTATGCGTTTATTTCTTCCTCGCTAATTCGCGAGATTTCAAGACTGGGTGGCGATGTATCGGCGTTCGTTCCCGAGGCGGTGCAGGCGGCGCTGACCCGGCAGCGTACCGGTTCCGCCTGAGGTTGCCATGGCGCTGTTAATCACCAACGAATGCATCAACTGTGACGTGTGCGAGCCCGAGTGCCCGAATGGTGCTATTTCTGAAGGCGAATTGATCTACGAAATTGACGCTGACTTTTGTACTGAATGCGTCGGACACTACGATAAACCGCAGTGCATCAGGGTCTGTCCGGTTGAGTGCATCATTCATGACCCGGACTGTCCGGAAGATCAGGACGCGCTGTACCGGAAATATCAGAAGCTGACGGCGCGATGACCGGACAGTCGGGTGCCGGTCAACGCGATGCGCACAAACCTTTTGTGCGGGAGCCGAGATGAGCCAAAAGTGACCTAGAGCTTGATATCCCCGGCCCCGGAAACCGCCAAGGATTCCGTCACGCTGTTGACCTGTTCTCCCCGAACCCGATCCAGATAGGCGCGGGACTTATCGACCTCGTGGGTCAGCCCCTCGACGGTCTTTTGCATGCTGTCCAGCGCCTGCACCTTGTAGCTGGAAACCATGTCCATGGTTTGGTAGATGTTCTGGAAGGCAAGCTGGAGTTTGTTTAAGTCGACAGCGGCGCTGGTCGCTTGCTCATGAATTTTTCCGGCCTGGTTCTGCATCAGGCTGGAGGTGCCTTCGATCAGGTTGCTGGTGGTGGTGTTGAGTGCGCCGATCTGGTCCAGGACCAATTTCTGATTGGCCAGCGCCTGAGCGGTAATGACTGCGGTGCGCAGGGCGGAGACGGTGGTGGTCGTGGCGCGATCAACCCCCTTGATCAGTTCAAGGTTGTTTTTGCGCACCATGTCCATGGCCAGATAGCCCTGAACGGTCACGGCAAGCTGGGTGAGCAGGTCCTGCACTTTCTGGCGGACGTAAAACAGTAGTTCCTCTTTGATCACCCGGGCTTTTTCCGGGTCACTCGCTTCGAGTTCTCCCAGTTTGGCGCTGATGGCGGTGTCAATTTTCTTGCCGACATACACGTATTGTTCCAGGCGCTCCATGACGCGCCAGGCGTTGACCTTTTCCTCTTCCACGGCGGCATTGTCCTTACGGAGTTCATCTTGTCCGTTGTAGAGCGACTTGATGATGGCATCCAGATGGCTTTGCGCTGATTCGTACTGGCGGAAATAGTCTTGAACCGAGCTTCCCCAGGGAATGAGGCCAAGCAGTTTTTTCGGCTGGAGCAAATTGGCTTTTTTAGTTGGATCCAGTTCTTCGATCTTATGGCGCAGGTCCACCAGGGACTTGGAAATAGTGGAGCCTTCGTCAAACAGCCCAGAGTTCATGGCCCTCACCGGCTGCTGAAGTAAACGATTGGAGATGTTGGCCGCTGCACGGATTTCGTCGTTTGCCAGGGTGTGAACCCCTGAAATTTTGGTTTTGAACGCTTCGCTTTGGGCTTGTTCACTGAGGATGATGCTGACGAACTCCCCGATTTTTTGGTCCAGTTCCTCGATTTTGGCGGGTTGCAGCTTGACCAGTCCCTCGGCGCGTTCGGGCTCAATGGCCATTACGGGAGGGGGGGCTGTCAGTGATTCGGGAGGAGTCAGCTCAATCGGCATCTCGGTGTGGGTGTTCACTGGCGGGGTCCTCGTGGGCTGGCAAAAGTGGGCGGAAAATAGCCGTTTTAAGGTCTGCCGGATTGTATCCGAATTGCTGGCGGTACAGCTTTTCAAGGGCTTTTGATGGACTGAGGAAGGCTGCTTTGCTATATTGGCGACCAATTTTGTCGGGGTGTGTTGCGTAGGCGCATGCCCCCGGTGCTGGGCGCAATGCCCGGAAATTTCGCTTGATTCATGATTCTTCCGTGCGCTGTATCGTATGGCTGGCCTCTTTTCGAGGACTGGTTGTGCAACGAAGCCAGCGGAGTGAACTGTTCGATCCTCTTTTTAGACAGAGTACTGGAGACTAAGGCATGACGATTAAAGTTGCTATTAATGGGTATGGCCGCATTGGGCGAAATGTATTGCGCGCCCTGTTCGAGTCTGGCCGTCAGGATGTCGAGATTGTGGCAATCAATGATCTGGGTGATGCCAAGATCAATGCCCACCTGACCAAGCGTGACACCGTTCATGGCCCATTCAATGGCACCGTTGAAGTGGGTGATGGCGCCATCATCGTCAATGGTAAAGCGATCAAGGCTTTCTCTGAGCGTGATCCTTCCAAACTGCCCTGGGGTGCTTTGGGTGTGGATGTGGTTCTGGAATGTACCGGTATTTTCCGTAACAAGGAAAAGTGCATGGCTCACATCCAGGCTGGTGCCAAGAAGGTGATTATTTCCGCCCCGGCCGATGGCAATGCGGCAGATGCCACCATTGTTTATGGCGTCAATCATGGCGTATTGAAAGCCACTGACCAGGTCATTTCCAACGCGTCCTGTACCACCAACTGTCTCGCGCCGCTGGTTCAGCCACTGCACGCGAAGCTGGGTCTGGTCTCCGGTCTGATGACCACCATCCATTCCTACACGAATGACCAGGTGCTGACCGACGTTTACCACACCGATATGTACCGCGCACGGGCGGCCGCGCTGAACATGATTCCGACCAAGACGGGTGCGGCTCAAGCCGTGGGTCTGGTACTGCCGGAACTGAACGGCAAGCTGTCCGGTTTCGCCATTCGCGTACCGACCGCCAATGTGTCCGTGGTTGACCTGACCTTTGTCGCTGGCCGTGAAACCAACAGGGATGAGGTCAACGCCATCCTCAAGGAGGCTTCCGACGGCGCACTCAAGGGTATCCTCGGATACAACGTCGAGCCGCTGGTATCCAGCGATTTCAATCACACCACTACGTCGTCCAATTTTGATGCGACGCAGACCCAGGTGATTGGCAATCTCGTCAAGGTGCTGTCCTGGTA
>SXQV01000142.1 GCA_005792805.1 Methylococcaceae bacterium
AGAGCCTCGTTCAGCGACCCTGTTGTCGCTGAACGGGTGACGGGGACGGCTGGGGCGCCGAAGGCATTAACCGTCCCGCAAAAGGCGGTCGTGCGGTGTCGGGAACACCGTAGACATAGCATTTTCGTGGGACTCACTTTATACAGTGGGGAATGGATGCATCAGAGCACTCCTGCGTCTGGGAACCTTACATGGACCGATTTATTTTGGATTAACATGAACCCTTATTACCAGAGATGATGATTATGAATAAAACACAGTGCTTGGGTCTGGTTTTGCTGGGTTTCGGTGCCCACTGTTCGGCGGTGAGCCTGAGCACGGGTCCCGTCGCGGCTTTTCCACCAGAGGGAACTGAGCGTGTGATCTGGTGTGTCGCGCAGAATCTTTCCGGAAAGACGGCGACGGTTGAAGCTCAAGTGATCAATGGTTCGGGTGAGATTGTCGTTTCTCAAACTAAGGCCGTCCTGCCCTTTGCCAAGGAATGGGTAGTCGGCATGGATGCGGTATATGGAGGCGGATTGGTCGATTGCAGATTTATTGCCCCCAATAAAAAAATCCGTGGATATCTTCAAGTGCAAGATAATTACGTCACCACCTTGTCGCAAGAAGCCCGCTAAGAGGCGGCTCTGCTTCCTCACGGGCTGGGGCGCCAAGCTCCGACAGGCCATACGCTCTGCCAAGGCCCTTCATTCCGTCAACGGGAAAATTCGAGGGCTCGTCATGGACAAAAAAGCAGGTGCAATGGCTATCCTTTCTTTTTGTTTTTTGACATTGGCACCGGCAGGGGGGCCGGGCGCTTTATGGGGATCGGTCGGCTGGGCTGCGGTTGCGGTGCCATTGTCGGAGGCTTTATCGGCTTGGGCGACGCAGGCATAGCGGGCGCGGTGGGGTAGGCGATTACCGGCTTCGCGGCGATATTGGGCTTTTGCACGCCTGGCATTGGTGATGGCTGCGGGAATGGAGCGACCTGGGCCGGCTTGGGTCTGGTTTGGGGCTTGACTGTTGGCGCATTCTGCGGAACCGGGACATAAACCGGATAAGGCTGGTAAATGGTCTGACCGTAAGGGTTGCCGTAACCATAGTTGTTGTTCCCGAGACCTAATCCCGCACAGCCGGTTAAGCTGACAACCGCAGCGGTAAGAAAGATGCTGCCTGGCTTGATCATATTCGTGAGTGTAAATGTCATGTGCTTGAATACCCCGTCTATTATGCTCTTCGACTAACGCATAGGCCTCAGCCCGCATGACTGCGGGTGTGAGGTAGTGCGCCGTTTTCGCGTCTGTTCATACTGCCTTGGTCAGCGCAGTGGTGGATGAGAGCTCACGGCCTCCTGCCCAGGGATCACTGACTCTCAGTGGCTCGCGGGCGTCCCGCGTTGATAATTGGGCCAATTAGACCAATGCGGAGAAGAGGGAGCCACCACTGGAGCACCTGCCGGCGTGCCTGATTTGTATTGAACCATCAGCCGGGAGAAATCGGCGGCCATGCCCTGCAACCGCTGCCCCACCAGCTGCCGCTGTTGGTTGTCGCTGGCTCCTTGCGGTAGCAGAACGATGTCAGTGAGGTAGCCCTCCGCCAGCCGGTAATCCCCGTCCGGTAAACGGGTGGATAGCCCCAGTCCCACATAAACCAGGTCTTGAGGCAGACTTTTCATCTGATGTCGGTCGACCTGGACATGAACCCCAAAATCCGAAACCGGAAACGCCTGGGTAAACGCGGGGGTGAGGCCAGCATTGAGTGCCTGTTGAATATCCGGACCGGTCACGGCGGTGTTGGTGAGGGTGGTCCGGGCATCCCATTCAGTGGCACTGACCATTGGCGTTATCAGGCCGAGTAAACCGGCCAAAAGTAGCGATAGCTTTGACGAATGGTTCGATGGCGTCTGCGTTGCTGTGTGGGCGGTGCGGACTTCATGTCCGGCGTCATTGGGTTTCATGGGGGGTATCCAAGTGAGTGAGGCAAGAATGGTGGTAGAGGAATTGAATGCTGGGTTGGTGGATGAGGATCAGTCTGGCCAATTCCAGGCTGGTCCATCCAGGGGTCCTTGTCCCGCGATGCGTGTCTGGCCCAGGACTTTTTCCAGGACAATCTGCTGGCATTCTGAGTGGTCATTCAGCGCATCGATGAGCATGGGACACTATCCAGACCTGAGTCTGCCTGGAGGCGCTAGCAATCAACCGCGCCAGTGCGGGGAGAAGGTCCGGATGCAGGCTCGTCTCCGGCTCATTGAGCACCATCAATGGCGGCGGACGCGGCGTCAGCAAAGCCGCGACCCACAACAGGTAACGCAGCGTGCCATCCGAGAGTTCCATCCCTGATAGTGGGCGGAGCAGGCCCTGTTGATGTAGTTCAATGGCAAAACGTCCGTCACCCCGTGGAACGATAGTCAGGCGTGCGCCAGGAAAGGCATCGGCAATCGCAGCATCCAGTGACTCGCTGTCCCCGATCTCGCGAATCGTCTGCAGTGCCGCCGCCAAATCCCGCCCATCATGGTGAAGAACCGGTGTTCGCGTTGCCAGCTGGGGTTGCCGTGCCGGGGCATCGTGGTCGGTGCGGAAATGATCATAGAAACGCCAGCCGCGAATCGACTCGCGCAAGTTGAGGATTTCCGGCGTGGACCTCGCATCACCCACCTGTTCAAACAGGCTATCGAAAGGGCTGATGTGCTGGGAAAGGATGTCCCAGGCGCGGCCAGAGCGTGCCTTGACCACGGCACCGGTCCGATCGACCAGCAGGCTGGCCGGCCGGTAACAGGATCCAGCCCAAATGCGCTCTCGCTTGATTTGCGGATCCAGGTTAAAGAATGACCGGGAAGGGGTAGGTAACCCGAGCGAGATGGCGTAGCCAAAATCATCCCCGCTGAAGCCCAGGCGGAGACGCACGACCTCTTTGCGCGGGCCGCCCTCAATGGCGACCTCGCCCTTGCGCATCCGGTCCGTCAACTTTTCAGGCCCGGCCCAGAAGCTCGATTGCAGCCCGCCTTCCCTGGCCAGCGCATTCACCACCCCTCCTTGAGCGGTTTCAGCCAGCAGTCTCAGGCCCCGATACAGGTTCGATTTGCCGCTGCCATTCGCGCCGGTGATGAGCGTCAACCGGGCCGGTGCAACGCGTAAATCCAGTAATGACCGGTAATTAGCGATGGCGAGAGAATGGATCATGGAGTCAGGCAGGATGGCCCGGATGCAGGGCTTTAGCCCGTCCGTTTAACCCGCCAGTGAACGAACAGATCAGCAAACCCTTGATCCTGCTGGCTGTCGGCTTACCAAGCCCTTTGTACCAGGGCATAGATCCCGCCACGGATGACGACAGGAGTGACCACTGCTGCCAGCTGACGTTTACCGTTAATTTCGGCCTCGTAATGCAAATGGTCACATCGTTGATCCCAGAATCCACTGGATTCCAGCTGGCTATTGAATTGCCCGAGATTTCCCCTCTCGGCTTCGGGTGTTTCATCGAAGGCGGAGAGCCCCGGGGTAAAGCCGCTGCTGGCGGAGGCGGCAATGACCCGGGTTTTACGGTCAACCAGAATCATCGGAAATGGACTCAGACGGACCGCCGTGACAAATTGATCCAGCGTGGCCAAGCCCTGACCTTGGGCCAGTCCTTCGATCAGCTGCCGCATCTCGTACTGTGGCTCCGTTAACCCCCGCTCCCAGCGCGAAATGCTGGTCTGGTCAGTTCCCAACCGCTCCGCCATCTGGATTTGGGTCAAGTTGAGCGCCTGTCGCAGGTTCCTGCAAAGCTGGGCCCAGTAATCAGTCGCCGCCATGCCAGTAACTCTCGGCAGATTTTTGCGAGCGATTGCGCCCCAGCAGAAGGGGGTATCGAAGAACTAAAATCATTTCTCGGGGAATATGTGCCGGGTGATGTCTTGATTTTGCGCCATGAGCGAGTGAAATTGATCCGACGCGAGCATGCCCTTTCATGGAGGAACCAGCGACACGCGCCGCGCCAATCAAAAATCCTGGAGGTTTCAGCATGTCGCAGAGTGGTGAGGATCAGTAATTGACGGTCTTATCCGGCCGCAGAATCCAGCCCGCTTCACCGGCCTTCAGTTTGTACTGAATCTGGCGGGTTCCGCCGGTCGGTTGGCTGTTGGTGTCGCCGTCCTTGTAGACCGGGAAGCGCCGCACCAGTGTGTTCTCCACTACGGCAAACTCGTCATGGCCCATGTAGCCTTGGGCGGCGGTCTTGTCCTCTTCTAGCGGAGGCAGGTAGATTTCGCTCAGGGATTTTCCTTTGTTGGCCGAATAAGCCACGAGAGACCCATGCGAACCACTTCCGGCCGAGGTCACATACACATAGAGTTCGGGTGACCCATCGATATTCAGGTCGGCCACTTCGGCATTCGTCACCGAGCCCTCGATCTGCCGTTCAATCAGCGTGTTATCCGCCTTCAAACCCGACGGCTGGATGCGCAGTGGGTTGATCGATGCCGCATTAGGGCTGGTCACGTGGAAGGTCACGCCTTGTTCGGTCAGCGTCCGGTCAAAGCCCGTGGTGTTATCAGCGATCTTGGTTGTGGCCGGGCTGCCAGGGGAGGCCGACGCCGGCTTGGCCACGGCAGGCTTGCTGCCGCTGGGTATGATGCAAGCCGTCAAGGACAGACTGATGGCCAATGTCAGAACGCACTTTTTCATGTGAATGTTCCTTAGATTCGCGATGTGGAGACATAAAAGCCGGGTTAACGTCGCGTCAGCCCGGCTTGCTTTTCAGTTACCGTCCGAGTGATCGGCGGGCACCGCCGATGAGCAACACCATCATCAAGGCCATGATCATCCAGCCCCATTCGCCCAAGGTGGGGATAGGTGCGGGTCGTACAGGATTGTTGACGGTAATGACGGCCAAGGCGGCATCATAGGCGTTGTTCTCATACGCACTGACGACCCCGTCGATCGTGCCAGTGGGATCCGTCGGCGTACCGCTGATGACGCCCGTGGCCGGATTCAGCGTCAGCCCGGCCGGCAGGTTACCGTAGAGCAGGGCGAAGGTCGGTTGCGAGAAGCCGCTGGTCACCGGCACCAGAGTGAACGGCTGGCCCACCTGCGCCGTCGTCTGCGGATAGCTGAACGTCGTCGTCCGCTCCTTGACCGTCACGGTCACCGGAGTGGAGGTTGATGAGCTATAGACCGCCGTTTCCGCCTGGTTGGCCGTAACCGTGCACAGTCCCGCACTGACGCCCAGCAGGGTATTGCCATCGACCGAGCAGGGTCCGCTGACGCTGTAGCTCACGGGTGCGCCCGGAATACCGCCTGTGGTGCTCAGCGTGCTGCTGCCGCCAAAGCCAATGCTGACCGGGCTGGCGGTCAATATCAGTGCGGGTGGGGCGAGGCGGTTGAAAGTCACGGTGACCGGGTTGGAGCTGGCCGGGCCATAGCTTGCATCACCCGCTTTGGTTGCGGTGATCTGACATTGCCCCTGCGTCGTTGATGACACCGTGGCAGTTGTACCGCTGGCATTGAGGGTGCAGGTGCCACTGGTGACGGCATAGCTGACATTGCCGGTTCCGCTGCCTCCGGTCAATGAGAGGCTGCTGATGCCATTGACGGTGATGGTCGTCGGGTTGGCTGTCAACACCAGACTGGTCTGCGCTCCGGTGCCCACCTGGATGATGACAGGGTTGGACGTAGTGGCGAGATAGTTGCCATCCGCCGCCTGTCGGGCTTCGACCGTGCAACTGCCAGCGGCAGAACTGGTCAGGCTGGCGCTGATGCCCGTACCGGTTACTGTGCAGACACCACTGGTCACGGCATAAGTGATCGTCCCCGTGCCGCTACCGCCGCTCACCGAGACGGTACTTGTTGTACCGACATTGATATTGGCCGGACTGGCGTTCAGCGTCAGCGGATTTGGCTGGGCCCTGATGATGGTAATGCTCTGCGTCGCCTGCGGGGCGGCGGTGTAGTTGGCGTTACCCGGCTGGTTGGCGGCGATGGTGCAGGTGCCGGCACCGAGCATCACGATGTTGCTGCCATGAGCCTCGCAGAGGGCGGGCGTCAGGCTGCCGTAGGTGACCGGGAGGCCCGAGCTGGCACTGGCGAAGACCTGGAAGCCACCACCGGGCGCAAAGGTGGGCGTGGGCACCGGGCCGAAGCGGATGGCTTGGCTGGCCACGCCGATCATGAGGTTGACCGCCGCCGTGGCGGTGCCGCTGACGGAACCGGCGGCGCGAATCGTAAAGGCCGTCGTCGTCAGGGCCGCCGCCGGTGTGCCGAAAATGGCACCCGTGGCGTTGTTGAAGGTCAGGCCGTTGGGGAGGCCGGGGCTGATGGTATAGGCCACCGTGCCGCCGAAGCCGCTGGGGATCATGGCCGCCGTCTGCGTCAGCGGTGCGCCGACCGTGCCGGTGATGGTCTGGAGGGCCGGGCTCAGGCTGGCGGGCGGGAGCGGTGCTACAACCGTCAGGGTGATCGCCCCGTTATAGCCGGGGTCGGGGGTGTCCTTATAGTTGATCCGGTAGTGATTCAGGCCCAGCACGAAGGTGCTGCCGTTGGGATAGCCCTTGAAGTACGCGAATCCGGGAACCGGATCGCCATCCAACTGGCCGTAATCGACCAGGGTGAACTTGATGCCATCGGGCAGCGCGATGTCGTTGACCAGGTCTAGGTGCAACTCGTTCAAGGCAGTGAGGGTGAGCGTGCTGCCGGCGCGGAGCTGCCCGTTCTTCCGCGCAGTGGGATCGAGCGTCAGTTGCAGCGCCGAGAAGTGACCCAGCTCTACGAGATTGTTGGTCGTCAGGCTTTCGGTGGCGGCAATCGGGTCCCCTGTATTACCGATCATGAGCATACCCGCATCGCCGATGATCACCAGGCCTTCGCTGCCGCCCTGGATGACGACGGGTCCGAGGGCGATGAGCGCACCATCCGTATTCACGCCGATCTCGCCATGGTTGGTCACATGGCCAGTATCCGTAGAGGCGGCTCTCAAGTAGAGGTTCCCGCCGTCCTTGACTTGCAGGAAGCCAAACGCATCCGGGCCGGAGGGATTGCGATTGATGGTGATGGGTGAACTGGGCCTGATGTCGAATCTGGCCCCGGCATTGACCAGTGTGGCCTGGTCGTTGATGACGATTTGGCCGGTGGCCGGGAAGCCATAGTCCAACCCAAAGGTCACGGCCAGGCTGCCCCGCCCGTTGAGGGTGAGGCTAGCGCCGGGCTCCATGGCCAGCGCGCCCGTCGTGGCGATGACGTTCCCGGTACTACTATCTCTGCCTAGGGCGAATGTGTTGGTCCCGAAGACATCAAGCGCCTCGGTGTCGAGCTTGCTGTAATCATCGGCGGTCACGGCGGCGCCATTGATGGTCATCCTGCCGGCAGACTTCAGCTCGTTGGCGCTGCCCAGATTCAGACGGCTGTTGAGAAAGAAAAAGTCGCCCGATTCCAGCTTCCCGTTTTCGCCTCTGATATCCAGCAGGGCGTTGTTCTGGAACGTCATTCTGCCAAGCTGTTCGCCGGGGAGCAGTCCCGAGGATTTCCCGAAGGTTACATAGGACTGATCCAGTTTCAGCGTGCCGCCATCGATCGTCGCGACGTTGCCAAGACTCCTGAAATACCAGGAGTCCGTCGGTGTCGTGCCTCGCTGGCCGCCCAAGCGAAAGAGGTTCAGCGTGCCCCCCGGCGTGACGTTCAGCGTAGTCTGGGAATCGATGGCCTTTTTTACCCACAACGGCCCGAGCCTCGAATCGCCGGAGGCGGTGATGGTCAGGGGAGCAAGGCCAACGAAGGAGGGCGGATTCAGCCCAGTGAGCGAGCCATTGTTCAACGTCAGCGAAATAGGCTGGGGGGTCAGGTCCGGGAGACTGAACCAGAGAGACATGTTGTCATAATCAAGATCTACCTCTTCGACCGTCAGGTTCCGAAGCTTAAGATCCCGGGGATAAGGCAGGTAAAAGTCAGCAAGGCTCGTGGGATTTGGATTTTCAATCACCCCGGTGATCTTGGCGGACTTTCGCCCCGTACCGTTGGAGGTCCAGGTGGTCGAATCCCAACAGTTAAAGTAGGGATGCCAATAGGTCACATTGTCTGTCGCAAGGATCACATTGCCGTTATAGGGCGGAGTGCCTTCCGACTGGGTACGGGTGGCGTTGAGTTGTAGGGCGTCATTGGGAGGGTTAATGCAATCGGCACCGGTGACATGGGTCAGAGTGCCCCAGGCATTACTGACTTTCGTGCCCGCTTGGGCAGCACCAAGGCCGCCGAACGAGAGGAGGGTTGCGATTCCCAGTGCCAGCCATGGCTTGAGAATAACCGGTTTTGTATTCATGGTTTTCCGAGCTTGTACGAATGTTTTTAGGTAGATTGGCGCCACGAGTCACGATCACCTGCGAACGAGGTAGCGTACCGCCAACAGAGCAGCGCCAAGCACCGTCAAACCCGCGCCGCCGCAAGAGTCAGCAGGGTGGCGGGATTATCCGCTGGGTCTGCACGGGCCGTTCCTTGATCGGGCCTGTTCAAAAAAATCCCCCGGATGGGCGGGGGATGTGCTCTTGCTATTCGGGTGAACGCTTAAACGCTTACTTGTTGAAGCTGTACTGGGTAATTTTGCCCTTGGCGTTCACATCGCAATAACCGCTGCCCTTACCGGGGACTTCGACATTGAATGAAGCGCCGGATTGCTGAAGGTCATCCAGGCTCATGCTGCCGTTATCGAGACTTTCCTGAAGGGTTGCACCGACGGTGACATGCAGATCGGACATGGGTACGCCCGGAAATTTGGTCATCAGTTTGTCCTTGCAGACCTTGCCCAAGCGGCCCAGGGTGGCGTCTACCTTGGCATCGGCAAAGCTGGGGCTGATGGAGCCTGCAACGAGTGCCGTTGCCAGGCCAAGAATGAGAGTGGCTTTCACGTTTGAGTGTCTCCGGTGTGAATGAATGCGTTTCGGCGTATCCGAACAGCGGGTGGGAACGCTATCTGAAGTCCTGACTCTTTGGAACAGCAGAAATATGCACATCCATTCACCCTGACTTTGCGGGGTCTAAAACCGGATTTCTGACTGCACGTAGAAGTAATTCACGTTGCTGTGATCGGTTGGGGCGCCGGGGGCGTTTTTGGCGAAGCCGCCTTTGATCAGGGCTGTCCAGCCCGCTTCGAGAGAGAGGTTGTCATGGGCATCCCAGCGCGTGGCAAATTCTATCGTTTGGCCCATGAAATCGCCGGCCTGACCGGTGGGGTCGGAG
>SXQV01000019.1 GCA_005792805.1 Methylococcaceae bacterium
AATGTCGAGATAGGGCAAGCCGGGCTTGATAATGACCATGTCGGCACCCTCGGCGAGATCCAGAGCCACTTCGCGGAGTGCCTCATCGCTGTTGGCAGGGTCCATCTGATAGCTGTATTTGTTTCCGGTGCCGAGATTGGCGGCCGATCCGACCGCATCCCGGAACGGGCCATAGAATGCCGAGGCGTATTTAGCCGAGTAAGCCAAAATGCGGGTATTACTGTGCCCGGCGGCTTCCAGGGCATCGCGAATGGTACCGATGCGACCGTCCATCATGTCCGAAGGGGCGACGATATCCGCGCCGGCGGCGGCATGGGACAGGGCTTGCTTCACCAGTACTGCGACAGTTTCATCATTCAAAACATAGCCACCGGCATCAATGAGCCCGTCTTGCCCATGTGCGGTGAACGGGTCCAGCGCGACGTCGGAAATGACGCCTAATTCAGGCAGCGACTGCTTGATTGCCATGATAGCCCGTTGGGCCAGTCCATTGGGATTGAAGGCTTCGGCGGCGTCGAGGCTTTTTTGCTCTGGAGGAGTGACGGGAAAGATCGCAACGGCTGGAATGCCGAGCTGAGCGGCTTCGCGACATTCGGAGAGGAGCAGGTCAATGCTCAGTCGCTCAACGCCGGGCATCGACGCCACGGCTTCGCGCCGATTCGCACCCTCCAGAACAAAGAGCGGATAGATCAGATCATCGACCGTAAGGGCCGTTTCCCGCGTGAGGCGGCGACTAAATTCATCGCGGCGCAAACGGCGGGGGCGTTGCCGGGGAAAGGCGGTCGGAGTTGGGCGGGGCATGGGAGTCAGTGCGGGTGGGGAAACATGCTCGTAGTGTATTAGAGGCCTGCGGGTTATGATAGACAGTCTGGTTTTTCCTGGAGCGAATCAATGAAGTTGACGAAATCTATTTCTGGAGTGGGCGCCTGGCTTGTATCTCTGTGGCTGATTCTTGGCGGGGTTTCCATCGCCCTGGCGGACGAGGCGCTGTCGCCACCGCAGCAGGTCATTCAAAGAACATCTGACCAGTTGCAGGTTTCCCTGCAGAAACCGGAATATAAGGCGAACTTCAAGAAAGCTACGGCGCTGGTCGATCAGATTATCAATCCAAATGTGGATTTTGATCGGGTCTCCATTCTTGTGCTTGGCAAGCACTGGCGCACGGCGACGCCGGAGCAAAGAGAGCATTTCAAGCAGGAATTCCGTTTGCTGATGGTGAGAACCTATACAACGGCTTTTACCGAATATTCAAACTGGAAAATTCGCTATTTGCCGATGGAGAAGGATTCATCCGAGAAGAAGGTCATGGTCAAGACGGAAATCCTTCAGGCAGGGGGGCAGCCGGTGGCCGTCAATTACCGCATGGTGCAGGACGGGGCCGGCTGGAAGGTCTACGACATCCTGATCGAGGGGATCAGTCTGTTGCAGAATTACCGGGCCAGTTTTAGCGATGAAATCGAGCAGACCGGCTCACTCGATCAGTTGATCGCTCATCTTGCCGAGCGCAACGCAGGCGCGATGAAAGAGCCGGTCGGTTCAGGCAATGCTAATGGCAGCGGCTCATAACCAGTCACGAGGCTTCAGGAAGTCGGTATAAAGCCTTTCCTCGGCGCTGCCGGGTTCGGGTTTCCAGTTATAACGCCAGTGGGCGACCGGCGGCAGGGACATGAGGATGGACTCGGTCCGGCCGCCTGATTGCAGACCAAAGAGCGTTCCCCGGTCGAAGACCAGGTTGAATTCCACATAACGGCCCCGGCGGTACAGCTGGAATTCCCGCTCCCGTTCGCCATAGGGGATTTCTTTCCGTTTCTGAACGATCGGCAGGTACGCCTTCAGGTAGTGATCGCCCACGCTGCGCAGGAAAGCGAAGCAGCGATCGAATCCGCCCTCATTCAGATCGTCGAAAAACAGCCCGCCGACTCCGCGTGTTTCATTGCGGTGTTTGAGGAAAAAATACTCGTCACACCACTTTTTGTAGGCCGGATAGACGTGCTCTCCAAACGGCAGGCAAGCGTCACGGGCGCTGCGATGCCATGCGCTGGCATCTTCCTCGAAGGGATAATAGGGTGTGAGGTCGAAGCCCCCGCCAAACCACCAGACGGGCGGCTCATTTTCCTTCTCGGCAACGAATAAGCGAACATTGGCGTGGGAGGTTGGGACATACGGATTGCGCGGGTGAATAACCAGCGATACGCCCAGCGCCTGGAAGCTGCGCCCCGCGAGATCCGCCCGATGTGCGGTGGCGGAGGGTGGGAGGGTTTTGCCGACCACGTGGGAGAAATTGACGCCGCCCTGCTCGAAAACCTGCCCTCCCGCCAGTACTCGGGTGCGTCCGCCGCCTACGCCGTTATCGTAGGCCCAGTTGTCTTCCTGAAAGCGTGCAGAAGGTTCCTCACCTTCAAGGCCTTGGCAGATGCGATCTTGAAGATCCATAAGATAGGCTTTGACGGCTTCAATATCGGGGGTGCTCATAGGCTCTCCTGGATGACTGATTTAGATGGGATGGGGGCGAGTCGGTGTGTTCCGGTTCGCCGTAAAGACTGAGGATTCTAGCATGGGCGCTTTGCCGTCTTTCTCCGGACAGGCCCACGTTGCTGCGAGGCCCGCATTGATTTCACTGAGTGAAGAATTATCTCCCTACGCCGAGCTGGACGATTTTTTTCGGTGCCAAGGTCAAGGGTTCCAGTCATGGGCGGAAATCCTCCCGGGCCAATTGGACCGTGCGTTCAATCCAAATCGTCATGGAGATTGGCCGCAGTGGAGCGAGGTTTTGCGCCGTCTGCCGGAATGCCCCGCAGAACGGGTCGATCTAAACGCGGCGGCCATTACCGTTGAAGGTGCTTGTGCTGCCGAAAGCCGGAGGGGTATCGAGGCCTTGTTGCGATCATTACATCCCTGGCGAAAAGGCCCTTATGCGATCTTCGGTGTCCACATTGATACAGAGTGGCGTTCTGACTTGAAATGGGATCGGTTGGCTCGGCACATCAGCCCACTTCATGGCCGCACAGTGCTGGACGTGGGCTGTGGTAGCGGCTATCACGCCTGGCGAATGGCAGGGGCTGGGGCCGCACGGGTGATCGGCATAGACCCCACGGTGCTGAGCGTGGCCCAATTTCTTGCGGTGCGCCATTTTGCGGGCGCGTACCCGGTGCATGTATTACCGGTGGGTATCGACGATGTGCCGCCGAATCTCAGAGTGTTCGATACCGTATTTTCGATGGGTATTCTCTATCACCGTCGCTCGCCCCTCGATCATTTGCTGGAACTGAAAGCCTGTCTGCGTCAGGGAGGCGAGCTAGTGCTGGAGACCCTGGTGATCGAAGGCGGGGCGGGTGAGGTTCTGGTGCCGGAGAACCGCTACGCGCAGATGCGAAACGTCTGGTTCATTCCGGCTACGCTGACGTTGGCGGGCTGGCTTAAGCGGTGCGGTTACAAAAATATCCGTCTGCTTGATGTCAGCAAGACCACCGGCGAGGAGCAGCGGTCGACCGGCTGGATGCAATTCCAGTCGTTACCGGATTTTCTCGACCCGCTCGATGCTGACCGGACGATCGAAGGATTGCCAGCGCCCCGCCGCGCCATTTTCCTGGCAGAAAGTCCATGAGTCAGTGCGTTCTCCGTTCAACTAAAATAGACGGTCCTTTCTCTCACGGCATCACATCATGAGCTCACCCCGTATCGGTTTTGTTAGTCTCGGTTGTCCCAAGGCGCTGGTGGATAGCGAACGCATCCTGACCAAACTGCGTGCAGAAGGCTACGAGTTGGTGCCGACCTACCAGGATTCCGATCTGGTCGTCGTCAATACCTGTGGATTCATCGATGCCGCTGTCGAGGAGTCGCTGGAAGC
>SXQV01000143.1 GCA_005792805.1 Methylococcaceae bacterium
CCTGCTTTCGACAGGGTGAAGGTCAGGCCGGGTACGTCACCCTGAGCCTTGATGACCGGCTTCCCGGCCTTGAGCCAGTGCCTGATCTGAATGTCGGTAATTTTGTCGGCCATGTCGCCCCCTTGTTATCTGAAAACCGCTGGCTACTCATCTAGCTACTCACGTAGCACCACAATATATAGTGGTTAGGGTGACACGGCAAGACACGGCATAAAAACAAAAAGCCCCGCAATCGCTTGATGTACGGGGCTTTCGTGAGACGGGGTGAAATCAGGAAATAGTGGTCTGAGGATAAATGCCGGTAATGTTCATCAGGGCCGCTCCATCCGGGTATCGGGGTCCGGCCGCAATATCGGTTCGGCGAATTTCTCCCTGAGGAAGCGTCCATGGACGACAAGACCGGTTGCGTCCTTTTGGAAAAGGCTTTTGGCCAGATCATAAAGTGTCGTGTCGAGCAGCCCCAGCTGTTCATTGAGAGTCTGTTCGGCGGTGATCCCGCCATGCAAGGGTTCGGTCTTCACCATGCTCGGCGGCAGTCGCAGGTATTCATTGAGTGTGTCCGGAAGATACTCAAACGCAATTTTGCGGACTTCAAAGGGCCGCAAGTCCAATAACTCCTGCGGGTCATGCTCAAGCCGGTAGAGGAGAAACCCCAGCTTTTCTTCGATACCGGCCAGCAGGCGGGCGGTTTCCGAGGCCGCCGGTTCGCCAAACTGTTCCTGCAATGGGCGCAGCTGACGGCGCCAAGCGGCCAGATCTGGACCGTTCTCCCGATTGTCCATGATCCGGAGAAACTCCTGTTCCAGGGTCGAATAGCTGGCCTGTTGAAAGCGTCGCCGGTAATCCTCCAGCTCCGCCATCACCAGCGAAGCGGGCGACCCTGCTACGCGGGGATGCGCCGGGGAAACCTCACGCCCCGGCAGAGCCTGTAGCCTGTCGACCAGTCTCGGGAAATCTTCCAGGGCCTGCTGGCGGAGTGCGTGATCCATGACGGGGTGGTTCGCCGAATCGAATTGCGGTGCCAGCAGTTTGATCGCATCGAACGCTTCCTGAGCCAGATCGGCGACGACGGGATTGTGGGTACGGTTGAGGCGCAGAACCTTTTTTTCGATACGGCGCAGTTCGCGTTGCAGCGCCCAGGAAACCTTCGGAATCGGTGGGGTCGAGGCCACCGGCAAGGCCAGCCATAGCGCCAGATAGACGCCGATGCCCAGGCCACCGAAAAAGATCGAAAGCAGGAAAAGGAAGCGGATAAAATTGACATCCCATTCCAGATAATCCGCCAGACCGGCGCATACGCCACCGATACGCCGCCGCCGTGCGTTTCGTTGCAATCGTTGGCGCAGCGTTCTGGTTCGAACAGCCGGAGGCGGGGCTTCCAGTGACATGGTTCTGTGTTGCGGTTCGGTGGATGAAGTGGGGGGAGGATTGTATAACGCCGGGATGGGGGCTCTGCGAGAAGTTTACTGCGGTGACGGGTACAAGCGGCCATCGGGACAGCCCAGATCTGGCCCGCCTTTCCCCGGTTCAACAGCCGCTTCAATCCGGTCGTGCCCGTCACCTATTGGGTGATGGCCGCCGCCTTTGTCACGGGATACCGGGAAACGCGCCGGTATTTCCCAACCCTGTATCTCATCGTGCGTATTGTCGCCGGTATCTTGATTGGCCTTGGGCTGGTCTCCATCGCAGTCCCTCAACACACATTTAACGGAGTCCTCCATGGAACGACTCAATCAGACCGGTTTCCACGCACTGGCGGGCGCAAGCCTTGCCTCGATCCCGCCCGCCGCGCTGCCAGCCATCTCAATCTCTTCATGCCGCCTCCCGTGGCGGGGCGAAAGCGGCATAGCTAACCGGGCGGAATGGGTCAAGCGCTTGACCGGCTGTAACCCATAGCTTACAGTCAGCCCATGTTGGAAATTATCGTAGCGCCGAATTTATGCAGTGGGCGTCCGGTCTCAAAGACAGGGTTGCCGCCGCCCGCATCAACGCAAGAATTGACCGTGCCTTGCTGGGCAATCTTGGCGATCACAAATCCTTGCGCGATGGCGTGAGCGAAATGCGGATTGATGTGGGCGCAGGCTATCGTCCGTACTTCACCCGGCGCGGCAACACAGTGATAGTGCTGCTCTGCGGAGGCGACAAGCGCACCCAGGATGCCGACATCAAACACGCCATTGAACTGGTCAAACACTGGAAGGAATAAGCCATGACGCAACCCTTGACCCTCAACATACCCGAAGGCTTTAGCCGCTGGGATACCGCCGAAATGCTCACCAGCGAAGAAGACATGCAGCTTTACCTTGACGCCTGCATGGAGGAAGACGAAGGCGATGGGCGTCTGGTAAATCACGCACTGGGCGTCATTGCCCGCGCCCGAGGTATGACGCAGCTTGCCAAGGACACCGGCCTGGCCCGCGAAGGGCTTTACAAAGCCCTGTCTGCCGAAGGCAACCCGGAATTTTCCACCATCCTCAAAGTCACCCGCGCCCTGGGGCTGAAACTGACGGTGCGCAAGGCCGCCTGAAGCGTTAAATTCCACAGTCATATCAAACCCCTTTACAGACTATGGGTTTCTCTCCTAGCTTGAGCCCGCGCTGGATTCAAAGGTTATCCCTTGGGTCGGGTGCAAATATTCTCGTATCCCATTGATCTTTCAAATCTCCTTCGCATGGACGCCAGAACCCGATTTCAAGAGTTTGCCATTCAGTGTCTGTTTGACGCATCCATTGAGTCGAAGCTACAGGCGACGTTTCGTGCAAAATCGGCGCTGGAGGAGGGGACGCTGGAGTTTGGCTTTGATGAGCCGGCTCGGCCCGCTGGCGAAGTGAGTTTTCCCGGGCAGCCGGTTCTGGTGGAGCCCCGGCAACTGGCCCGCCGCTCACTGACCACGCCGGCCGGATTGATCGCCTTCTTACATGCGGTGGCTCATATCGAGTTCACCGCTATTCTGCTGGCCTGGGACATGGCTTACCGGTTCCGGGGTTTGCCGGATGAATTCTATTGTGACTGGTTGGGTGTGGCCGTCGAGGAGGCCAGCCATTTTTCAGCGGTGCGGGAACGGCTGCGTTCGCTGGGGGCGGATTACGGTGATCTACCGGCGCACCGGGGTTTGTGGGAGCTGGCGGAGCAAACCTCCGGGGATGTCCTGCATCGGCTTGCCCTGGTGCCCCGTTTCATGGAGGCCCGTGGGCTGGATGTGACGCCGGGCATGATCGCCAGATTGAGTGAGGTGGGCGATACGCAAAGTGTCGCCCTGCTGGAGCTGATACTGCGGGAGGAGGTTGGCCATGTGGCCATCGGAACCCGCTGGTTCAATTGGGTGGCCGAGGCGCGAGGGATGGAGCCGGAAGCAACGTATTTCGGACTCATCGATCGTTATATCAAGGGCGGAGTTCGCGGTCCCTTCAATATCGAAGCGCGACGGCTTGCGGGTTTCAGTGAGGCAGAACTTGAGCGGCTCGAAGCCTGCGGGCGGGCGTCCTGAGCCGGGATTGATAGCGGTTCCTTTGTAATCGTCCCAAGCCGCTATGGGTCGTAGTGTCCCGTTTCCGCAATGTTTAACGCACGGCGGCTACCAATCTCCGTGCGGGTATAACCCTTGTGGCGGCCATGACTCATTGCCTTTGAATTTTTTGGGTGCGGGTGGCCAGGGGGTGTCCGGAGCGGGCCGCAAGACTATGCAGCCCCACAATATCCACCTGACCCCCCGTACTCGTGTATGCCTCGCGAAAGCGTTCGATGAAATCCATGACGGTATGGTCGATCAGGGGGGCGGCTGCAACATCAATGATGATGTGTTCACCTTGCGGCAAGGCGCGCAGTTCTCCTTTCAGACGGAGAAAGTTGGAGAAGACGGCGGGGCCATCGATCCTGAAGTGGAAACAGCCATCCAGCGTCTGGGTCGCCTGGTACGACGGTGACAGTAGCCCCCGAACCGTCGTGCCCTGACCGCCCAGCCAGCGGCTGAGGATCAGCTTGGCGATCAATCCCATGGCCACGCCGGCCAGAATGTTGGTAGCCAGGACGGCGGCCAGCGTGAGCGTGAAGAGGGCGATTTGCTCGGTGCCGATCTGTCTGGCACGGCTGAATGTGCCCGGTGAGGCCAGCCGATAGCCGGCAAAGATGAGAAGCGCGGCGAGCGTCGCCAGAGGAATGCACTCAAGCCATTGCGGCAGGAGAGCCACGAACAGCAGCAGAAACAAGCCATGGAAGAAATTGGCGTTGGCACTGCGTGCGCCGTAGCCGATGTTCGCGGAACTGCGGACGATTTCGACCACCATGGGCAAGCCGCCGATCAGGCCCGAGACCACATTGCCCAGACCAATGGCGGCGATATCACGGTTCAGGTCGGTACGGGAAGCGCTTTTGCCCAGACGGTCGACCGCTGATGCGACCAGCAGCGACTCCAGGCTACCGACCAGAAACAGTGCGGCCACGGCGCTCCAGAATCCCGGTGTGGCGAGTTTGCCGAAATCGGGGAACACAAGACTATCCTGCCAGCGTTCGGGGATGCCGGCGAGAAATTGAGGGGCGGTGGTATAGACCAGATGATGCAGAAGGCCCGCATCCTCGTCGGTTTTTACATAGAGTTCGGCGGTGTCGAGATGGAAGGCCTGACCCAGCAATATCCCGGTCACGACCGCCGCAATCGGTGCCGGTAGGCGGCCCAGGCCGCGCTGATTGAGCAGTGGCCAGGCGAACAGAATGACGAGAGCGAGGCCGCCCACCAGAAAGATGAGGGGGTTGAAGTAAAACAGACTGCCGGGAATTTGCGTCAGAGCTTGCCAGACGGTTTCGGCCTCGGGCCGGGTGCCCAGCACGATATGGGTCTGGCGGGCAATGATGCTGATGCCGATGGCGGCCAGCATGCCGTGAGCGATGGCGGCGGGAAACAGGGCGGCAATCCGGCTGGTGCGGGAGAGTCCCAGCAATATCTGTATTCCGCCGGAGATGACGACCGCCGCCAGGGTGTAGCGATACCCGGCCCAAAGATCGCCCTGGCCC
>SXQV01000144.1 GCA_005792805.1 Methylococcaceae bacterium
CCCTCCATGGACAGGTTGGCCTGCAAGTGAAACGGTAAATCTCCATCGGGCTCGTCAAGCAGCACCGCGCCCTGCTTCACCAGATGGGAACCCTTCTTGGTCAGCAGAATCGGGCCTTCGGTCGCCATTTCCCGTGCTTCCGCTTCGACATGGCCCTTGCCGGGGTCAGTGGCCTGGGGCGGCGGGCCGCTCTTGAGTTCGGCTGGCGGAGTTTGCCTGGCGAGGGGTTTTGCGGTGGGGGCGTTTATGGGCTGGGGCAGGGCCGCAGGGGCTGGGTGCAGGCTGGCCAGTTGTTTTTCCAGGGACTCGATGCGGCGGGCGTCCTCGGTTTTCTGCGTGCGGTTATCCTTGAGTTCCCGTTCCAGCGTGGAAATTCGCGACTCATAGGAGTCCTTCAGCTTCTGGATTTGCAGCAGCACCTGATCGAGATCGGTCGTGGCGGCCGTCTGGGGTGCATGGAGTGCCAGAAGGAGAGCGAGCGGGCCGCAGGCCGATCTTGCGCGGCGGGAAAGTGTCCGGTGTCCGGACAAAGCCGATTTTTTCGTCACGGTGATCGGCGATCCGGCTGGCTTGGGGAACGGGCCGCCAAAGCCGGTCTGTGGTCCGCGAGGCAATTGATCCGTCATCTCATCGGCTGTAGGGAGTGGATGAACGTGGAATTAAGGCGGAAATTCTGAATGCGCTCGCACGGGTTCTTTATGGTAAGCGATCCGGTCAATGTTGAGGAACCCCACATGAAAAAACTCGGCGCGGCCCTGTGCCGGTCGACCAGCCCTTCGGGGCAGGTACAAGCCCGCAGGGAGCTTTCTGCTGCGCGGGCCGTCGTTTGGTGGAATATCTTCAGAATAAAGGCGTCGGCCCCAGCCGCCTGACCTGTTCGGTCATTACTGTGAGGCGGCGGCTCTGGCTCAGTCGTCCTCGTCAGTCGAAACAGCCCACTCGTAGCTGGAAAACAGGCTGGATACCGAAAAAAACAGGGCCATCAGCATGAATAAACGGAAGCTGTAGATTGGGTTCCAGATCGACAGTGTCATCGCAATGGTACATCCAGAGACAGCGTTCAAAACTCTTCTGCGGATACTGCGCAACAGGTTCTCGTTGTCTGCCCTCCGTTCCATCAGACCATTTCGGATCGCGTAGCGAACCGATAGCCAGGTGCCCAGGTACAGGACAATCATGTTGAGCCCGTAAATCACCTCAACCAGCCAGTTCTCACGATGCTCGCCGAGCAGGGTGGCGGAAAAACCCAGCAGGGTGACCGCCAGAAGAGTCCCCACCTTCAGATAGAGGAACCGGACGTCAACATGGGTCACGTCGTCCAGCATGACGTTGTCGCTGATCCACAGAGATCCCGCGACAAAAAAACTGATGAAGAATGCCGCGAACTTGGGCCACAAGTCCCGGATTATTTCCGGAAGATGAGTGATGTCGATACCCGGTGCCGAGATGTCGTCGATGACGCTAAGCAGCATCAGCGTCATGACGACGGCGTAGACACCTTCGGTCAGTGCATTCAGGCGTTCTTTACCCAGTTCCCTTCGCTGTCTGTGTTTCATGGTGGTTACTGACGGTTCGTAATGGAGTTTTTAGTATACGGGCACCCTCAGGCAGGCGCAGGGATTTGTGCTCTTGCTCAGAAAGGATTCCTGAGGGTGTTATTGATGGATCGGTAGCTTTGCGCGAAGGAGTTGTCGTATGACCAAAGCAATGAGAAGAAGATGAGATTCTGCCCCGCAAGGTAAGGGGGCTCCCCCGGATTCTCTTTGGCGGCGTTGTAAAAGCCCGAATAAGGCCCATCGGTCGATGTGTCATGGCGAAATTCGGTTCTCACGGCGAGCGATGAGTCCAGCAGGGGTACCTGATATTCCGTCGTCAGCGTCAGTGCGCCAATGAATTGTTCTGCTTCGGTCTGAAGGCCGTCTGGATCCCAGAAAAATTCTGGCCGGAAGGCGATGCTCCAGGGGGGTGAGATTTTCCAGCGGGCCCAGAGCGCACTACCCATCCAGAATGCCTGTTGGCCGTTAGCGGCCTGTTGCTGTGTGCCAATGTTGTAGGCCCAACCGATCATCAGATCTTCTGATTGCCATTGCAGCTCCGTGTCCGAAAACCCCAGCCAATATTTCAGGTCAGTCTGTTCCTGTTCGGGACCAAAGAAAATATTCTGACGAAAGGTCCACGCGGGGGAGGGCCTCCACGCAAACTGGCCTGCATATTTTGGCAGGTTGTTCACCCATTCCAGATAGTTGTAATCGGTGACAAGAAAGAACCGGGCCGACATGTCTGGATTGATGACGTAGTGACCGCCCGCCCCGATTAAAAAATAGGGCGAGTAGTCGGCAATCCAGGCGCGGGTATAGTTCGGGTTGTTCTTCGCATACATCGACTCGAAGCCAATGAAGCTTTCCATCAGTCCCGCCGTGAGCGTCAGCCCCTCGGTCGGCTGGTAGGAGAGGTTGGCATGGCCAAAGTGTTTGGTGACATCCGCCATGGTTCGGTTGCCCCAGTCGGATTCCTGGGCTGACGCATCGTTACCGGCCTGGATTCCGAACTGCATACCCCAGGGGGACTCATCCGAGATGGCCTTCTCTACGTAGAGCATGCCCATATTGGGATCAAAGTCGTTGAGTCGGGTGGTTGTTTGCTTGAATCGCCAAGGTGTGGCGCTGGGGCCGCCCAAGTCGTCCGCATAAGACAGGTCAAGATAGAGGTGATATGCCCATAGGTCTTTATCCTCGCTGGTTTTTTCCTCGTTCGGCGGGTCTGCCCAACTGCAACAAAAATAACCCGTCATCAGGAAAAAAATCAGGGTAGACCGTATGCAGTGGAGCAGGCCGGGGTTTTGCCGGGAAACCGGGGCGCCAGCCGTGTCATCCATAAGCATGACATCGCGCGTTCATGTCCGGTTTGTCGGCAAGGCTTTGGGCTGAATGGTATTCAGTGAGTTGACGAAGTCATCCGCCCGGCTGATGGAGCGCTCCATGGCACCGATCAGCCCGGAAACGCCCACGGTCATGGCGCGGAGTTCATGTTCGAGTGAGGCAATGGCATTGGCGTTGAGGTTGTGTTTCAGGTAAAGCACCTGATCGCGAAAAACGCTCAATACCGGGTCGATCTTGTGTTCCGCCTTGCGCATCGCCGTGATCAGGTGGCCGTAGTGCTGCTGGGTGTGCTTGAGTTTCTGCCGGCTGCTGCTGCGTAGGGAACGATTGGAATACAGCTCTAGCTCCGTTTCCCATTCGCCGAAAAGCGCCAGTGCGACATCTTCCACCGCATCAATCCGGTCTTTCACGGCCAGTGCCTTGGCGTAGCTGTAATCGTATTCATGTTTGAGCTGGCGATACAGATTCTCCATGTCGCCGCCATGAAACCGCGTCAGCTGGCTGAATCTTTCCAGTGCGGTCTGGAACTGCGTTTTCGCCTCTTCCAGACTGTTCCGGGCATGCTCTACCCGTGTTACCAGGATGTCGCGCTTATGATGCCCCGCTGATTCTACCGCCCTGAAATAGAGCTTCTTGCATTGGGATATGAGGTGGCGTCCTAATGCATTGAAAAGGGCTTCGATAGAGAGTGGGTGGGCCTGTTTGCTCATCTTCAGGGGGCAATGCGGTGAGAGTCTGGTGACGTCTATTGTAATCACATCCGGCATGCCGCTATCGTGCTTGACTTGGCTCACCGTGACCGTCCTGCTCCCTTAGGATCGGACTTGTTTTTTGTGTCATTGTGAAGATCGATGGGAACAATGCCCGCCTTCCCGACACTAAAAACCCAGTAAAACACTCAACAAACCGGTTCCCAGAATTACGCGCAACGGGTAGAATCCCGCGCCATTACATCGTCCAGTCCGTTCGGTTCCTGGTGGCTTCGCTGCAATGGCATGGGCGCGCTAGGCGGCTGATACAGGGTTACAGAGAGCATCAGATGTCAGAACAACAGTGGAATATCGAGACGGTCAGAGAGATTGTCCAGGGACTCAAGGATCAGCCCGGTGCTTTGCTGCCCATACTGCACGCGATTCAGGATAACCTCGGCTACGTACCGCCAGAGAGCGTCCCGCTGATAGCCCACGGGTTAAACCTGTCCCGGGCGGAAGTCCATGGCGTAATCAGTTTTTACCATTACTTCCGGGATACCCCGCCCGGACGCAACATGATCCATGTGTGCCGGGCCGAGGCCTGTCAGGCTATGGGGTCCGATGTGCTGGAAGCCCATGTCAAGCAGCGTCTCGGAATCGATTACCACGAGAACACGAGCGACGGTCAGTTCAGTCTGGAGCCGGTCTACTGTCTCGGTAACTGTGCCTGCTCGCCCTCGATCATGGTGGGCAAGGAAGTTCACGGGCGGGTGTCTCCCGAACGGTTTGATGAAATTATTGAAGCGACAAAGGCGAAGCCATGATCAAGGTTTACGTACCGCGTGATTCAAGCGCACTTGGGCTCGGTGCAGAAAATGTGGCCGAGGCCATTCAAAGTGAAGCCGGTCTTCGCCATGCCGATATCAGATTGGTGCGTAACGGTTCGCGGGGGCTGTATTGGCTGGAGCCGATGGTTGAAGTCGAAACGCCCACAGGCCGGGTGGCTTACGGACCGGTTACGGCGGGGGATGTAGCCTCCTTGTTCGATGCCGGGTTTCTCGAAGGTAAATCCCATAGGCTGAGCCTGGGTCTCACGGCCGAAATTCCCTACCTCAAGCACCAGGAGCGGCTGACTTTTGCGCGGGTCGGCATCACGGACCCCGTGAGTCTGGACGACTATGTCGCCCACGAGGGCTATCGTGGTCTGCGTCATGCCCTGACCCTGGCACCTTCAGCCATTGTCGATGAGGTGACCGAGTCTGGGCTGCGCGGTCGCGGCGGCGCGGCATTCCC
>SXQV01000145.1 GCA_005792805.1 Methylococcaceae bacterium
ATCAGGCCAATTTCCGCCGTCAGCGCAGAACCGGCGCGCCCGGAAAATAACAGGGCCGTGACTACCGGCCCCAATTCCCGAACCAGTGAGGCCGCCACCATGACACCCAGCGACTCCTCTGCACCAAAATCCGACAAAACATTGTAACCCTGCAAAGCCAGCACCATGCCGACAAACAGGCCGGAAATAGTGATCAACAGGATAGACAAAACCCCCACGGAATAGACTTGACCAATCAGCAACCGGGGGCGTCTCAGCAAATCACCTAAGCCCGCCAGGATGTGTAGCAGAAAAAAATTCGCCCGCCCCAGCTTCCGCAAGGATTTGAGCGTGAACTGCCCCAGCTCTTGAAGAAGTTTTAACATGCTAGCCAGCCTGAGTAGGGATGAATCTCAAGAAGCACCGCCCAGCAAATCGGTGGCGTAGTCTTGTGCCGGATAATGGAAGGGAACCGGGCCATCAGGCGCGCCCTGCATGAACTGGCTGATCCACGGTGAAGCAGAAGCCTCAATTTCCGAAGGAGTGCCCTGCCCCACTATCCTGCCGCCTGAGATCAGATAAATGTAGTCGGCAATCGCCGCCGTTTCCTTGACATCGTGGGACACCACAATACTGGTAAGCCCAAGCTCCAGATTCAGATCACGAATGAGCTTTACCAGGATCCCCATGGAAATCGGATCCTGCCCGGTAAAAGGTTCGTCATACATCAGCATCATTGGATCCAGTGCGATGGCCCGTGCCAATGCCACTCGCCGCGCCATTCCCCCGGAAAGCTGGGTTGGCATCAAATCCCTGGCCCCGCGCAATCCAACGGCCTGTAGCTTCATCAGAACCAGTGTGCGAATCATGGACTCCGGCAGACGGGTATGTTCCCGCAGCGGGAAGGCCACATTGTCATACACACTGATGTCAGTCAGCAGCGCTCCGCTTTGGAAAAGCATTCCCACACGTTTGCGGAGTTTATACAGCTGTGCATGGGGGAGCTGATGTACGTTCTGGCCATCGACATGAACGACTCCCTGACCCGGTTGCAGCTGACCCCCGATCAACTTCAGCAGCGTGGTTTTACCCGTTCCGCTAGGCCCCATGATGGCGGTCACTTTCCCGCGAGGGATATCCAGGCTGACATCGTCGAAAATCTTTCGCTCGCCCCAGCCAAAGGACAGCCCGCGTATCGAGATCAAAACCTCATCGCTGGGAAAAACGTGGTGCATGATCCGGGGAGATATTCAGAAAAATAGAGCCATGCGTGACAGGCACAAAGCCGGGTATTCTGGCCACCAGCCACCATTCAGTCAACTCTTGGCGGGGCGTCACAGGCTCAAGGAACCAGGTGACTTTACCCTTGCACTATAATGACCCGGCTGTCCTTGATCCAAAGCGCATCATCTTAGACCCTCCGCAAATATGAGCCTCCAAATTCTCTGCAAACCCCGTCCATCCGCGTTCACTGCGGATCGACGTGCCACGGTTCTCAATCTTGACACTTTCCTGGCGGAGAAGGTCAATGGCGAGGAATTCTTCCAGGAGAACTACTTCACTAACGGCATGCTCACCCTCGTCGATCGGGCATTCCGGCATTTGGGTGAAGAAGGGGCAGGGTCTTCAATGTTTCTACTCTCACAGGCCATGGGCGGCGGTAAAACCCATAGCATGATTGCCCTGGGTCTGCTGGCTAGAGATCAGAATCTTCGTCGCGAAGTTCTTGGCGAACACAATCCGGCGCCCATGTTAGGGAGTTGCCGAGTCATTGGGTTCAATGGCCGCAACACCGATGCCCCCGGTGGCATTTGGGGTTCGCTGGCCGAGCAACTCGGCAAAGCGGAGCAGTTCGCCCGCTATGTCTCGCCCCTGCTCAGTGCGCCGGGGCCGGAGGCATGGAAGCAGCTGCGAACGTAGTTGCGCACGACATCAGCCTGACAGCGGAAAGTGCCGATGGCCAGCAAACCCTCGATTATTCCGGCTCACTGGAGACCGGCTACAACGCGGCGGCCGCCCAGCAACTGACCCGGCAACTGCAATCCATTGTCAGCGAAGGCGACCTGCGCATGATCGTCGGCAGTCTGGCGTTTCCCACCGGCCAGGCACTGCTCGACTGGCTGCGTGCAACCGGCCAGACCTTCAACCTGGCCAAGGTCCGCCAATAAGTCATGACCCGCCCCCCCCACCTCCCCCCGTAAAGTCGTCGGCCTCGGCTTCCTGCCGGACGAAGCCCGCCATGGCTTTCTGATCGACGTACCCAAAGGCAGTGCCGCCAGCGAAATGATCTGCATTACCGAGCATCGCGGTCATGATCTCGATCAGCTCGGTGCCCGCACCACCGCACCTCTGTCGCCCAATGATCCGGCCTTGCGTGTCATCATCGACCGCACCCGCTGGCTGGCGCTGGCGTCCGCCTTCTGGGACGAAGCCAACCGCCGCCTCCGCGCCAACGGCCTCCCCATCGCCAGATTCCTGAAAAATCCCGCCAGGCCCGTGCCCGTGCATCCTTCTCTGGGCAAGGAACTCTGCATCCTCTGCTGGGCGGTCGAAAACGCCCCGCCTGACTATATCCCCAACGCCCTCAAAAACTGGGAGGCACTGGCACCGGAGGAGCGCTGGTGGCTCTACACCATGACCGTAGCCACCACCGGCCAGGCTCTGCAGAAAGGCATCGGCTGGCGCAAGGCATTACGCGCCGCCCTGGCGGACAATCCATTCATCAAAGGCGAGGGGTTGTCACCCAAAACCCGTCGTGAACTGTTGGGGCATAAGCAGCTTTCACTTGCGCTGTAAGCCAGGCCCCGCCAGCGATCTGCTGGCTCTTCGGTATTGAGTTTGAGGCAGTCCGTGATTCGATGTATAAACGCTTTTATTGAAAAACGTGGATTGAACCCACCATGAGAACAACGCTCGACCTGCCCGACGAAACTTTTCGCCAACTCAAAGCGCAGGCCGCGCTGCGCGGTTTTAAGCTCAAAGATCTGGTGACTCAGTTCATTGAACATGGGCTTGCGGCGAGCGTTGCGCCAGACCAAGCGCCCCCGCGCTACCCCTTACCGGTTGCCATTGCGCACACCGGCTACCCCATTCCCATCGCGCGTGAGGCCGATGGCAGCGTCACACCCTACCTGAGTAACGCACAGCTTTACGCCATTCTGGATGCAGAAGACCTCGCTCAGTACCAGCGCGCAATCGGCGCCGGATCGGCGCCGGAATAAATCAATGAATGACCTTCCCGATATCAATGTCTGGCTGGCCTTGATCGATAAACGTCACATCCACCATGGGGTCGCCAGCCAATACTGGATCGACGCCGCCGTACTCAGCCGTGCCTTTTGCCGGATCACCGTCAACGGCTTTTTGCGCCTCTCCACGCAGTCCAAAGCCTTGCCCAACCCGCTGAGTCCGCACGAAGCATGGATTACCTACCGGCAATTTCTGGCCTTACCCATCATCCGTTGGCTACCAGAACCGCTGGGGCTTGACGACGCCTACTGTGCGCTGACGTGTGCGCCCGGATTTGTGCACCACCTCTGGACAGATGCCTACCTGGCCGCTTTCGCCATGGCGACCGGGTGTCGACTGGTCTCCTTTGACGGCGACTTCCACCGCTTTCCGGGACTTGACTTCCTGCACCTTGCTCCCTTGCCGTCGCCCTGAACAAGCCCATGCCCGCCTTTATCGAAACCCAGTTCCCCATCGCCCGCCTGTCTGCCGAGTCCTACAAGGAGCGCAAGGCCAACAATGGACAGACGCTGACCCGGCTGGGCAAATGGTGGGAGCGCAAGCCGCTGATTCTGGTGCGGGCGTCCATTCTCGGCCTGTTGATGCCTGCTTCCGGCGATGCCAAAAAAGACCGCGAGATTTTCCTCAAGATTCTGACCATGGACGATGAGGGCACCTGGCAGCGGTGCAAACCTGCTGTGCAGCGTAAAACCAGCCGCGCCGCCTTTGATGCCTTGCCCTATGCGGTGCGCTTGGGCGACTGCGAGCGCCCCGAAAATATCGAAGACCCCACGGCGGCGGCTTGGGCAGAAATCAACGCCCACCTGAATACTACGGCCAAGAATCTGCCCGAACTGGTCGAGCAACTCGGCATCGCCTGCGACACGCTGATTCCGCGCGGACTGGATACCGGCTGGCGCGAACTGTCGCTGGTGGAACGCTACTATTTGCGGGCGCTGGACATCGAGAGCCGGGGCGAACGGCGCAAGGGCATGTACGAGGAACTGGCGCGGGGCTTTGGCGTGACTGACATCCGGCCGCTGCTGAAAAGTGACAAGGCCAACGGCACGCGCCTATTCACCCCCTCTGGCCTGGCGGTGGGCCTGCTCGGCACGATGCAAGCGGCCGATGCGGCGTCACTGCCCGCCCGCCGGGGTCGCGCCGGTACGGCAGGCCCGCACCCCTTCGCGGTGACGCCCCTGCGCCACCTGCTGTTTGCCATCCGCGAAACCGCCGCCGCTGACCGTAGCCCCAAGCCGGGCCGCCAGTATCTGCGCGATACCTTCGGTCAGGGCTACTGGAGCCAGCGCGAGGCGTTCGTTTACCTGCTCGACTGGCTGGCCGCGCTGGGCAATGCCGAGGGTATGGGCGAATGGGTGGACGACTCGACCGCCGCCCGCCTGCTGGCCGGACGGCTGCGGAACGATCAGGCGTGATCAAACACTTAAATTCGTAAAAAGGAAACGCCATGACACAACTGACCCTCGATATGCCCGAATCGGCTTTTGCCGCCCTGCATCAAGCACCCAGCGAATTTGCGCAAGAAATGCGCATCGCCGCCGCCGTCAAATGGTACGAACTGGGCCGTTTCTCCCAGGAACGCGCCGCTGAGATCGCTGGCCTGACGCGGGCGGGATTCATCGATGCGCTCTCGCGTTATCAGGTCAGTCCCTTCCAATACACGGCAGAAGACCTCACTGACGAACTGCGCGATGCGGATTGATAGCGTCGTTATCAACGCTTCGCCGTTAATCACCCTGTTTCGCAGCGGCCAGGCCGACTTGTTACCGCGTTTGTTCACGCACATTGTCGTGCCGGAAACTGTATGGCAGGAAGTCGTACTGGGCGGTTGGAAAGACGCCGCCGCCTGCCAGCTGGATCGTCAACCCTGGCCACTGAGAACAGATGTCGTCCCCGCGCCACGAGTCACTGAATGGGGTCTGGGCGCGGGCGAAACCGCTGTGTTGAGTCATGCGCTGGCCAATCCGGGGTTACGCGCCGTAATCGACGATATGGACGCCAGACGATGCGCCAAGACTTTCAATATTCCCGTTTTAGGCACCGGCGGCCTTCTGGTGCTCGCCAAGCGGCGGGGCTTGCTGTCGTCGGTAGCGAATGGAATCGCCAAACTTCGCGGGGCCGGGCTTTGGCTGTCGGATGATGTAGTTGGAATGTTGCTGACTC
>SXQV01000146.1 GCA_005792805.1 Methylococcaceae bacterium
TCTTCGCCCTTGGATACTTTCATCTGAATATGATACGGAGAGGTTTTGGTTGCCCCCTTGACCCAGAAGCGATACCGGTCGGTAGCGGTCTTGATGCCATTGATTTTTTTGGCCGAACAGGCCACCGCGTAGCGGCGTTTATCCGTCTTGTTCGACAAGGAACCGGAGAAGCCGGGCGTTCCTTTTGCTGGCTGCGGCGGTGTCTCGGGATCAACCGGTGGTGGGTTCGGGTCATCCTGGCCAGGCGGGCTTACATCAATGGAGTCCGAGGTACCGGTATGCGCCCCATTCGCGGCGGTGCAGTGGTGTTCGATGGTAAAGCCGATTTTACCCAGCGCGGAGGCTCCATTCTTGATTTTGGTCACCGTGAGTTTATAAGCGCCATTTCCCCCTTTGTTGTACCCCCAGGGACTGAATACGCCGGATTTATCCGCAACGACCGTTACGTCCGCTGAAGTCCCCTCCACCTCCTTGACCGTCAGCGCCAACCCCACTGGAAGATTGGAGGTATATCTAATTTGAAATGAATATTTGTCAGTATTCCCATTTCCATCGTCGTAACAGACCACCGAAAACTCGGAAATGGAAGACTCCACATTTTTGGTAACCGATCCCAGCGTATGGGCGTTGCCATCGATTGAAAAAAACAGAAAACCTGCAAGGATTAATAGCGCCTGTTTCATGTGAGCCCTCGTAACGTCCGGTTAATGTAAGTTTTTCTGGCTGCACTCATCTGGAGCCTGTTCTCGATCTTCCCAGACCGGGGCCTATCACTGAATTCAGTTGCAACGAGTGATCCCCCAGCGGGGCTTCGTCAGCCCAGTCTGGCCAAGCTGAATTTCCTCAACACTCGCATTCCATACCGAATACCCTATTGGGGGCATCCGGCGGGTCAAGTGTACGGTGTCAGTCCGGCAGCAGCTTATCGTACGGCAACAGCGATCCTTGTACCACGTTTCTGCCATTCTTACCGACAGCGGGAAGCTCAAGATACTCGTCCGCTGCCAGATTGGGGCCTAGCGGCGACGGCTCTGCCCTGGCACCTCGGGGAATCTGAATGGACGGATGATCGAAGGGTGCGCGCTCCCAACGCACACGCTCATCCGTAAGGGTTTTCAAGAAGGCAACCAGGTCAGCCTTATCCTGTTTGGTAAGGCCCAAGGGGAATACAAAGGTCTCGAAATGTCCGGGATTACCGACGTTGTTCCCACCCCGGTTGTAAAACTCCACCACCTCTTCGAGAGATTTCACACTGCCATTGTGGAAGAAGGGTCCTGTCAGCTCCACATTGCGTAAGGGCGGAATCTTGAAGGCTGCCGCAATGGATGCAGCCAGCTTGCCGCCATAAGGAAGCGCCAACTCCCGGTTGGCGGTAGCAGGCGTCACGATCTTGGCCAATTCCTTGTAACCCCGGCAATCATTCCCCCTGGCATTGGGATCCGCCATCAATTCATTGGGGGGGAAATCAAACGCGAAGGGATATTGAAAATCGCAAGCCAGCACTTTCACGGGGTCGACCATGGGATGATCAGGATTGGCCAGCCAATCGATGTACTGCTGCGTGAATGAAAGGGGATTCCCCCAAGGATCGTGGTAGTCAATGCCCGGATCATAAGCCGGCGGAGTCACGCTGGTAATGGCAAATCCGATATCCAGCATGGTTTTGGCGACATCGAACCCGCTGTTTTCCTCATTGAAACCGCCGCGATCCATCACGTTATGGAATTTTGACGATTTGCTGGTGTAAACCTCGGGATTTGCCGCAGAGGAAAGAGTTGGCCCAAGATGACAGAGGAAACAATGATCATCGAGGAACAATTGCAAACCATGCCGCTGCTGTTCGTTGAAGGCAATGGGGTAATTGTCCTTGTCTCGCCGGGTATCAAACAAGGTTTGATCGGAGATCAGCGTATCTTCATACAGCTGGATCGCCAGACCAAAAAACAGGGAAAAATTTGCTTCCATTTGCGAATAAGGCACGCCATCCAGGCTTTGGCCAAACTCACCCTTTGCATTCCACCAGCGCTTGGCAAAAGCTTTCTTCACCAGCTCCGCATAGGTACCCTTAAGCCCTTTGCCCGAATCACTGGCCAGCTTTCCGAGCACGCTGTCTTCAGAATCCACCGTCTGATTTTGCAGTGGCGGTCGCTGAAGCAGTTTATGCCCAATGTCCGGAAACCTCCGCCCATTACATGACATTTCAGTGGAATCCAGCGGGGGGCCTAACGCCTGTGAAGCACTGGCCGAATTCTTGAGTTGGATTTTTTTCTTGATGGGCTTGCCGTTTTTAACTATCCAGACTCCTGCGTCCGGATCGCGCAAACCCCAATTGGATGAACCATTGAATATATTATTGGCGCGTCCATCCCAGAACTGCCGATAATTGAACGTGGAGTTAATGACGCTCGGCGCATTCCTTGCGGTGACCTGTCGAGTGTTGTAAGGGCCAATATGGAAGATATTGTCCGGTTCAGACTGGCAAGTATCCTCGGCATTCGTCTGACTGACAGAGAGAAAAACCTGTTTGAATATGCCGGAGGAACCGATGACATCGTCCGTGTGGTAGATGAGCCTGGACTGCCTGTCATTGGGATTCTCGAATTGCCACAGCGGGAAGTCCGCTTGCGTCAGCTGATAATTGGGCCCGCCAGCTGCACCGCTGGGCAAGGGCTGGAAGGTGGTCGCCGTTGGCTCTACATCATGCGCTCCTCCCGGTGCCAGCTGGTTTTTGGTTCGGGCATCCGCCCCTGCGTGAAAATGGCAAGTCGCACAGGCACCCCCATCGCTGCCCGCGCTGGTATCCCAGAACAGAGCCTTACCCAACTGAATCGCCGCCGCCTTGTTGGTTACGTAATTTCCCAGTCCCGGCACCTTGGGAATTTTCGCCATCCACAGGGGATCGGGTGGGCGGCCATGGGCCCAGGCAGTCTCTGCCACCAGAACCAAAAGAGTCATCCCTAACATCAGGCGCACGGTGATGCCCGGAGCCGGCAACAGGTTGACCCGGCCTCCCACGGCCTTCTTTTTCATGTTCATACTCACTTCTTCCTCACGTTTACATCCTCCCGCCTGGGTGCCTCATCGATACCCAAGCGTCAATTCGTGGATCCGGCCAGACTGCCGCCCATTTCACCTGCAATATTCACCCAGAGGTGCGGCGCACCGAGTTGCTCCAGCCAGGCAGGACCCTCTTTTTCCTTGAGCATGCCAATGGTCGAGGCACTGCCCGCCACGACACAAAAGTCGGCCACCACACTGACCGAAGCGAGGTAGCCTACCGGCCAACCCGTCGTTGGGTTCAAGACATGGCCATAGCGTTTGCCGTCCACTATGAGACAGCGTTCGTAGTCCCCGCTGCTGGCCATGGCTCCCTGGCGTAGCCAAAGGGTACGAATAAATTCCCCCGACCGGCGCGGGTGCTGGATGCCGATGCCCCAGGGGCTTCCATCCGGGTGCGGCCCGATGATCTTGATATCGCCCCCCAGGTTGACCAGACCGTGGCGAATTTCCGCCTCCCAGCAGATGGCCGCCACCCGGTCCACGGCGTATTCCTTGACGGCACCACCAAAATCCAGCTCCAGCCCGGTCTCCGGAAAACTGAGTACGGGCGACGTCCAGCGGAGCCGATGCCATCCCACCCGGTCCAGCAACTGCTCGATCTGCGCCGCATCAGGCAAGCGGCCCTCCTTGAACCGCCAGGCTTCCCGCAACACCCCCGACGTAATATCAAACAATCCGCCGCTTTCCTGGTAACAGGTCTGGACATAATTCAGCAGACCGGCGGTTTCCTCATCCACTTCGAGCCGGCCACCGCTTGCGGCCAACCGGTTGATTTCTGACAGAAAGCTGGTGGGCTGGTAACGCGAGTAACGCGACTCAAGCCGGTTGACTTCAGCCACTACCCGGCTCGCCATGTGCTCGGCGCGCGCACGGGTCTTTGCATACAGCTTGATTTCACAGGGGGAACCCATGGCGTTGAAGCAACGCTCGAAATAAACGGGCTTGCCGATTTTCATGACACTCAGTCCCCATACCCACGCTGCCCGTTCCTACCAAACCCGCATCGGCCCGAGGGCGGGCCTACACATGGGCCTTTATCCACAATTGGGCACCTCGAAAAACTCGTCATACCCGCGAAGGCGGGTATCCAGGTGGTTGTTTTTACTGGGTTCCCGCTTTCGCGGGAACGACGAATCGGGGGTTCTTCGAGGTGCCCTTGTGTGCGAGCGTCGCCCCCGGCGCGAGCGGAGTCGTACCTCGGCACACCCAAAACCGTTCATTCCTGCCTAGCCGCGACCGAGAGCGAACACCGCTGCCTCAAAAAGACAGACCCCAGGTCGCGTAGAGTGTCCCGGTCCGTTCCAGCTGATAGCCGTTGTAATCGTTGTAAGTCGGTTGCAACCACTCGACACCGATATGGTTACCCGCAAAATCTCCGGACATGACCATGGCATTCAGGCCGATACCAATGTCAAGATATTGCCCACCGTAACTTTGCGGCATATCCATCGGCCCTGTTGGAGCGTAGGGATATGGATACTGCCCATTGATGCTGTCCTGGTAGGTGTATAGCGCACGGACGGAGCCGGTGAGCCAGTCCTGGATCTGATACCCCCCCCAACTGGATGCCTGAAACAGGTTGCCATAGGCAAAACCGGACTCATTGGCACTCTGCAGAACGGCAATCGTACTAGCCTGCGCACCCCAGTTGAAATCACCTTCGAAACCGTTGTAGGTGAGGCTGGGCCAGAAGTTCCAGGTTCCGCCGCCGAGCTGCATGCCGTAGTGTTCAAAGTCGCTGTTGCCACTGGTTTTCCGGTCAACGCTGCCGGTCGGTGCAGTAAAGCCCAGGGTGACATGCAGCTTGTGACCCGGTGCCTCGAACAGTTTGAGCATACCCGAGAAGTAGATATCTCCCACTCCGCCCTCGCCATGGTAAGGATTGGAACCATGACTGGCATGAATGTCGTCCGGACTGGGGGGCGGCGCGCCATCCAGCCGGCGCAGGTGCATGTCCATGCTCATGAACTGAGGCATCAGCATCAGTGTGAGCCAGTCGGTAGGGGCGTACATGAGATCAACCATGTACATGTTCATGGTCATGTCCAGAGGGGTATAGGTACATTCGCCCCACGGCTGACAGGCTTCATTGACGATTTGCTGATCGCTGACCCGACCCGTGCCACGAAACATATTGCCCTCCTGCATCATGTAGGAGTAGCGAACGCCGACCATCATGTCTCCCGCCTTGGGCAACATATGACTGAACATGACCCCTGACGGCGCATCCATCCCCAGATGTGCCTGCCGGTGATCCTCATGGCCATGGTGGTGATGGGCATGTTCATCGCCACCACCGGTATCGGCCATGCTCATGGCGGACAGATCGACCTTGACGGCGGCATTGAACTGATAGTAGTCAAAGTCGGCCCAGCTACCCTGCCCCGCACCGCCCATACGAAGGTCACCCGCATGGGTGTAATACTCAAATCCGGCTTCAAAACCCAGCGCCTTGCCGATCTGGGTAGTCAGTGTCAGTCCGGTACTGATGGCCCCATAGGCCGACAGGCGGTAATCGCTGGAATAAGCCGAAAGCGGAACGCCGGCCAAATTGAAGGTACGGATACCATAAGGCCCGGCCTGGGTCGGTGCCGCTCCATCGAAGAGGAAGTACGGCTCATAAAAATCGGCGGCATCCTGCGAGTAATAGCGAAATCTTGGTGTCACCGACCAGCTGCCCACAGGCTGAACCCAGTCGAGGTCGAAGGTATGGGCGGTGACGCCCCAGTCATCCTGAAACAGCCGGTAACCGGCATGCAGTGAGGCATCCAGCCCTTCGACGTACTGCACCATCCGCACGTCCCAGATCCCCTGATTCCGTTCTTCGGGCCGCCGTTCCATGACGCCCTGTACGTTGCCCGGATAAAGCTCGGTGCCCCCCTGATCCCAGGGATCCTTGTCGAAATCAACGAACACCATGTCGACCGCTTTATAGGGGTTGGCCAGATACCCGGTGTTGCGGACGAAGCCGAAGCCAGACTCCAGCAATAACTCCTTGTTTACCACCTGAGCAACGCTGAGATGGTTGGACCAGTCCTGCCGGTTGCCGGTGATATATTCCGAAGGAGCCCCGTTGGGGTTGTCTTCCAGGCGAATCTGCCCCTTGGATCGGTAATAGGACTTGTCGACATAGGGCGCATAGGTGGGGTTGATCAGGGCATTGACGTCGCTGTTGTTATAAACCAGTCCGAGATTGACCGACGTCCGCTTCTGATTGAAGTCCATACGACCGTTGAGACTCCCGAACGCCGAGTTGAAGTCGGGTTCCTGTGAGATGCCTCCCCCAAGATTGAATGCGGACTCGTCCCACTCATAGCCCAGACGGAAATCACCCTGGTTGCGAATTTCCGGCGAGGCCGAAGCCACTGTCTGAACCAGACGAGTGTCCTCCACATATTCGCCTGTGGCGGAATCAAGCCGGTATGGGTTCATTGCCTTGTCGTAACGGATCGAACCGTTTCCGCGAATCAGCGGCGATGCGCCAGCCCGGGTGGGGTTGTTCCCTCCCAGGGCGTTGGGTGCCGAAGCGACGGGGGTGGCACCGGACCAGGTGTCCTGGACAAAATTAAAGTTGAACCGCCAGCGATCTTCGAAAGACAGCAGCCCATTGGCCTGGATGTTATCAACCTGCAAAGGGTTGTACTGGGATTTCATCCCATCCAGCAACTGCCAGGGACTCTGCTTGTAATGGCCATATTGAAGAGAGGCAATGTCACCGGTTGCGGCATGCGCGGACGGCATGGAGAGTCCGGGCAGCGCCAGTGCAGCGACCGTCAGATTTCTCAGGCCAGACCGGTCGGACTCACTCCGGCCAGCCGGGTTACGCCTGCCCCGCAAGCGAAGCCGATTCATCAGCGAGGAAGCCGCCTGAGAGCTTAACCCGGAGTTACCACCAACACCGGCCGCCCTCAGCGCGAAGGAAAGTAATCGCCGTGCCACAGAATGCCCTATCGATTAGAGGCAGAATCAATAGCAGCCACAACCGCCTCCCCCTGCGGAAGCAGACCCACCAGAAGCAGACTCCCTGGAGCCATAGATATGCTCACGCAACGAGGCCTGAACCGGAAAGGGTTGCAGCGACATGTGGGATTTGGCGAGCGTGCCCCGTTCCCAAGGTTTCACATCAGCACAGCCCGTGGCCAGGCAAACAAGAAGGAACCCCGCAAGGAAAGACAAAGATCGAAGCATGTCGCTCTCTTCAGCGAAACCGGAACGGCGTCATAAACACCGGGTGCAACACGGGCAAGCCTGTTATTAACTGGGACAAGCTACTTCTCATCCAGCAAGGACTGAACCTGTTCGCGCAACTGGGAAGCTTCCGAGGGTTTGAAGCCAAGATGCACTTGCCGGACCACACCCTTGCGATCAATCAGGTAGGAAGACGGCATGGCCTTAACCCCAAACTCCTGGGGACACTGGCCGCTGGCATCGGCCATGACGGTAAATCTGGCTGGCGTCTTGGCCAGAAAAGCATTGGCCTCCCCAGGTTCCTCATCCAAATTGACCCCAACAATTTCAAGACCCTTGGGCTTCAGGTCACCCTGCAACTTGTTCATGAAAGGAAAGGACTGGGCACAGGGACCGCACCACGACGCCCAGAAGTCCACATAAACCACCTTGCCCTTGAATTGGGCAAGGTCTTTTGCCGCACTCCCGTCCAGCAGCGCCAGCTTGCAGTTGGGGGCAGCCGCGCCGGGCTTGATGTCAGCCGCCTGACTGACGCCATGGACCAGGAGCAGGGCAGCCAGCAGTTTTTGTATTTGATTATTCATAGTCTCTATTCACGGGGCATGCGCGTTTCGCTAACCATCGAATCAAGGGAGTCTCACGACACCGTTCATACCGAGCCTTCCGATGGCACTCGGGAAAGTCATGTCGAAGTCCAGTTTCCGGAGTTCCCTCATGGCAGTTTTTTCATATTTTTCAGTATCGTAGCGGCTCCGTCCACGGCAAAACAGTTGTGCTTGATGTCAAACGAGACGTTGCCTTCGGTGCTGCCCGACTCACCTGCCTGTTTCACGACATCCAGATAGTAGGTGCCATTCCCCGCCGCTGACACACCCCAATCGCTGGGCTGCCTGGTCTGGCTATCGGTAGCCACGACTTCCTGTTCCGGGAAACCATCCTTGCGCACTCTGAGGGCAAGGTTGAACGGCTTGTTCTTGCTCGCAAATCTGATCTGGAACTTGTACTCACTGGTTTCCAGTCCTTTCTTGGTGCTCGCGCATTCCAGACTCCAGTGTTTTTCGGTGGCGAACCTGGGCAGGGAACTGGAGATACTTTTGTATTTTGCCGGTGGCGGGCCGTTACAGGATGACAGTTTCTGAATAGATTCGCCGGTGTGGGCGCCATTCGCCGCCAGACAGTGAGCCGTAATCAGATACTCCATAGTGCCATTCAATGAGGTCTGACCCTCCCGCAGCGTCTTATCGACCTTGACGCCATACACGCCGGGCCCCGCCTTGAACGTGATCGTCGGGGAAGGGATGCCACTGCCATTTTGCCGGGCGACGGTTGACTGGCTGGCGCCATCCTTGGAGGCCGTCATTTGGACGTTAAACGGACGGTTGGCCGTTTTACCCTTGATACTAAACTGGTACATGGCGGCCTCGGGTCCACCCTGGCTGGCATAACAGGTGACCTTGTAGCAAATCGCCGCATTGGCGGCAGCAGGCAAAACGTCCTTGGTGTCGTCGGCGAGAATCAGACCCGAACTGAAAAGGGAGGCAAAGCCCACCATCATTTGGCACCAGGCGTTTGCATCGTTTTGTCTCATGATCATGTTACTTATGGTTGTATTGTTCTGAATCCAGCAGAAAACATTCAGAACTGTCTGGCACTTACTCTATGCCCAGGCGCAGCCCGGCAAGCGCACGGATGGATTCATCCGGGTCGGTCAGTGCCTGCTGGTAGTAAGGCAGGGTTTTCTCATCTGCCTCGTCCATGCCATCGAGTGCCGCCAGCCGAACCGAGGGGTGCTCATCACTCATGGCCTGGCTCAACAGTGGAAAGCTGTTTTCGGCATCGAGCAAGACCATGCCGGTAATGGCTTCGGCGCGCACGTCACCCTCTTCATCACCCAGCGCAGCTTGATACGCCTCACGGAGTGCCTCAGGACTGACCGCTTCAATTCGGGCCAGCTTTTGCAGCCCGTGAGCTCGATCCTCTGGCGACAGCGAATGCGAAAGAGCCAGGGCCATGTCAATCTCGCGAGCCACTTCCGGATCCAGCTGCGGTGCTTCAGCAAATGTGGAAGCCAACAAACGAATGCGGGCAAAGCCACCGGCTTTTGGCCGGGCTTTTGGGTTGCCGTCGCGCTCGATCACCAGGCTGGCCTGTGTTCCCAACAGGCACTGCAACACGCGAGGCAAGGCATTCCCCTGGCAAATCACACTCACTGGCGAAGCCGGGGCTTCCGCGTAATTGAGGGCAACGCCGGTGTCCTCGGACAAGGCCTGCAGCACTTGATTGAGCGGAATCCGGCTGGCATGCAGCACGACCTGGCCGGTTGGGCCAACCGCGACCCTTAACCCATCTGGCCGCAAAGAAGCCGAAACTGAGTTGCCCGAAACAGCGATGGGCAACAAGCCAATGAGTAGAGCAAGATGTCGTAAGCGCATGGCTCGTTGAGGTTAAAGCAATCTGAAATTCATGGCCGGAAGACGGCAGGATGTATAAAGATTGCAAATGCCGGGCCAAAGGCAAGGTACCAAGTATTTCAATCAGTTATAAATCACCGGGTCACGGCCAGCGGATGGCACCACGTGTTTTGACACACTTCACTGCGGCATATGCCACACTTCGCCCGGAGCTTGCCGAAACCGCTCACGATTGAGCGCCAGCCACTGCAAAGCCAGCGCCGGAATCGCGGAATCGATGATACCGGCATCCAGCCAGGCCAAGGCTTCATCAAGACCAACCACAAGCACCCGGATGTCCTCGTCCTCCTCGGCCAAACCATAGATACCTTCCTTTACACCCTCGACCACGCCGCAAAACACACTGACTTTTTCGGAGCAGCCGCCGGGAGTGCTGTAAAACTCCCCAATGCGGATCAGCTCACCCAACTGGCAACCCGCCTCTTCCATCGCCTCTCTCCGGGCGACGCCTTCGGGGCTCTCGCCCGGCTCGATCGCGCCGGCAACAATCTCCAACAGCCAGGGAACGGTTTTGTCACCCAGTGCGCCAATACGGAACTGCTCGATCAGCACGACTTGGCCGGTGCCGGGATCATACGGGATCACCGCCGCACAGCGTCCCCGGTGAAACAGCTCACGGGTCAAGGGCGGGCTCCACCCCCCTTCAAACAGGGTATGACGCAAGCGGAACCGGCTAAGATTGAAAAATCCCCGGTAAACCGGGGATTCCTCAAGCACCTCGTAAGCCTTGCTCATGGCATCCGCCGGGTGCGCACTTAGTGAGGCATAGCGGACAGCCCGCTGCCGGACTCCAGCAGAACATGGCCGACGGAGGCCCCAAGCCGCCGGGACATCCGGTCGAACAGGTTTTCCTCCGGATTGAAATTAGTCAGCTTCTTGGCACCGATGACCTCTTCCGCGACGTGGCGTACATCACCCAATTCGTCGGCGAGACCCAGCTTGATGCCTTCCGCTCCAGTCCAGATGAGGCCGGAAAACATATCCGGGATTTCCTTGAGCCGAGAACCCCTGCCCTGTTTGACCGCATCGATGAACTGCTGGTGAACCTGGCCCAGCACACCCTGCATATGCTGCTTTGCCACCGGATCAACGGGTGCGAAGGGGTCCATGAGCGCCTTGTGCTCACCGGCGGTCATGATGCGCCGCTCGACACCAAACATTTTCATGGTGTCGACAAAACCGAAACTGCCCATGATGACGCCAATGGAACCGACCACACTGGCATTGTTTACATAAATCTTGTCCGCCGCAGAGGCGATGTAATAGCACCCGGAGGCGCACATATCCGCCACAACGGCATAAATGGCGAGTTCCGGCTTCAGCTTTTTTAACCGCCGGATTTCGTCGTACACATACGCGGATTGAACGGGGCTTCCTCCCGGACTATTCACCCGCAGAATGATGCCTTTGGTGTGCTTGTCTTCCACTGCGTCACGCAGACCTTCGATGATGCTGTCGGCACTCGCCGGCTGGCCGGGCGCGATGACCCCGGCCACGTCAACGACGGCGGTATGGCTGTCACCGTCCTTCCCGGAAACTGATCCACTCCAAGGCTTGTAAGCCATCCACAGGGCACCCCCGAGATAAACGGCCAGCAGGGACTTGAAGAAGATGCCCCAGCGGCGGGAGCGGCGCTGCTCCTCGACCGATGCCAGCAGGACTTTTTCTAGCGTCTCACGCTCCCAATGGCTGGCCTCGGGAACAGGCCGGGAAGTTTTAACTGACTCGGTGGATTCTTGGGTCATCGTCATTACGCTTCAAATATGGTTAAGGAGTTCAAGGGTGGTCTCAAGACACATCAAGGGATCAAGGGCCATCAGTTCATCCCGTGAGTTGGCGCCGCAAGTGACGGCCACGGCATCAACCCCGGCATTGTGGGCCATACGCAAATCATGCAGGGAGTCCCCTACAAGCAGGGTGCGCACCTGGCTGACCTGAAGCTCCTCCAATAATTCATGAATCATCAGTGGATGGGGTTTGGAGGCGCTTTCATCGGCACAGCGGGTCGCATGGAAAAAGCCGGTCAGGCCGGTTTCATTCAGGGCATGATCCAAAGCGGAGCGCGCCTTGCCGGTTGCAACCGCCAGTTTGTAGCCACGGTCGCGGAGCTCATGCAGGCCGGTTTCCACCCCCTCGAACAGGCTTAACCGATCACCTGCA
>SXQV01000147.1 GCA_005792805.1 Methylococcaceae bacterium
AAGCAATGAACACCGATCTGGAAAGATTATCCGAAGCTGAACTAGCCAATGTGATCGCCAATGCCCAGCGTGCCCTGAAAGAAAAACAGCATAGCAAACGCAGGGAAGTGATTGCTCAAATCAGGGATTTGGCTGCTTCCATCGGGGTAACTGTAGAAATTACCGATGGGGAAAAGCCAGTTTCATCCAGACGTGGCAGCAAGGTGGCTCCGAAATACCGTAATCCCGACAACTCCAACCAAACCTGGACAGGGCGCGGAATGAAACCGCGCTGGTTACAGGCCCTGATCAACCAGGGACGCGACGCCAACGAGTTCCTCATCTAACACTAGCCTGCGCTGAAAAGGGGTTTATCCACATCGGATAAACCCCTTTCTTATGCCGGTGTGGCGGCCCAATAGAGCGAATGGCAACTGCGCCTAATCAATAAACCGTCGGGTCAACGCCCCGTAGGCATCAATCCGCCGGTCCCGCAAAAACGGCCAGATTCGCCGTACATCCTCCGAGCGCTTGCGATCAATATCCACCCGCAAAACCCTCTGCTCGCTAATACCTGCCTGACATAAAAACTCGCCTTGTGGTCCCGCCGCAAAGCTATTCCCCCAAAACCGTATACCCGGCGTCTGCCCGCCAGGATCGGGTTCTTCCCCCACGCGATTACAGGCAATCACGGGCAATCCGTTGGCCACGGCATGACCGCGCTGGACAGTAATCCAGGCATTCAATTGCCGGTGGCGCTCGTCGTCGTCATCCTCGGGGTTCCAGCCTATTGCCGTGGGGTATAACAGGAGATCGGCACCCGCCAAAGCCATAAGTCGTGCGGCCTCCGGATACCACTGATCCCAGCAGACCAGTACGCCGAGTTTGCCGGCAGAAGTCTCTATCGGGGTAAACCCCAGATCTCCGGGGGTGAAATAGAATTTCTCGTAGTATCCGGGATCGTCGGGAATGTGCATTTTGCGGTATTTACCGGCCATCTGGCCGTCCCGTTCGAAAACGACCGCTGTGTTGTGATAAAGGCCGGGAGCGCGCCTTTCAAACAGGGAAGCCACCAGAACCACACCCGACTCCCGCGCCACGGCGCCCAGGATTTTCGTAGTCGGCCCCGGAATGGCTTCAGCAAGATCGAATCGGCCCGTCTCTTCGGTCTGGCAGAAATACGGTCCCAAATGCAGTTCCGGTAACAGCACCAATTCGGCCCCGTTCGCGGCGGCCTCCCGAATACCCTGGATGGAAACATCCAGATTCACGGCAGAATCGGCATCACCACACGCCTGCTGAACTAAGGCAAGTTTAATCACGGAAGACATGGTAATCAGGCTACGCAGATGGACGAAGGAAACTGCATGGTCATGCAGTGCAAACTGCCGTATTGGCGAATCAGCGGAACGCAATCAATGGCGACGATTTCATGGTTGGGGAAACAGTCAGCCAACCGCTCCAGCGCCACACGATCCGCCGGATCGTTATAAACCGGCACTAACACCGCGCCATTGATGATAAGAAAATTGGCATAAGTAGCAGGCAGGCGGTCGCCTTCCTCGCTACGGACCGGTGCCGGAATGGGCAGCGGCACCAAGCGATAAGGCTGACCTGCCCGATTGGCAAACGTGGCCAGCTGCTCTGCCATAGCGGCGAATTCCGCATACAGCGGGTCGCCCTCCTGGTCACAGGCCGTATAGGCAATCGTGTCTGGAGAGCAGAACCGCGCCAGGGTATCGATGTGTGCATCGGTGTCATCGCCCTCGGCATGGCCGCGTTCCAGCCACAGGACTTGGTCAGCACCCAAGCGGGACGCCAATTGCGCCTCGATCTGCGCTTTTGTCCATGCGGGGTTGCGGTTCGGATTCAGTAGGCAGCGGGTTGTGGTCATGATGGTGCCGGCGCCGTCAGTCTCGACACTGCCGCCCTCCAGCACAAAATCGACCGCATCAAGCCCCGTAGCCCCCAGCACACCCGACGCATGAAGACGTGCGGCAATAGCCGCATCATCACCGTGCTCATACTTGCCGCCCCAGCCATTGAAGCGAAAATCAAGCAGCCTGACGCCGGCCTCACCCTGAACGGATAACGGCGCCGTGTCTCGAACCCACACGTCGTTATAGGGCATAACAACCAAGTGAACACGCTTCATGTCCGCGCCACACTCGATCAGCCGATCCTCAATACGGCGGCGGTGATCTTCGCTGCGGCAGGCGACAATCAGCCGTTCCCGGCTTGCCACCTCAACGGCGATATGGAAATAGGTTTTTTCGACCGCTGGCAGCCAGGGCGTGAAATCGCCCTCGGCATAGGGCCATGCCAGAAAAACGGCGGATTGCTCCGCCCATTCAGGAATCAGATAAGTACGTGTCGATTCTGCTTTCACAGCCAGAGGAGTCCCGGATAAAAGTCGCGGATTCTACCCGAAAACCCGTCGCGCTCTGTGACAGCAAGTCCTCAGTCCCTGACCCAATCCTCGGCCAGTCGGCCTGGAATATGGGCCGACTCACTGGATGGCGGATACGGCCGCTTTGCCACGATTGCCCGGCATACGCGCAGTGTCTCGAACGCGAGTATCCATGACACGGCAATGAACAGCGCCGTCAGTCCCGCATCCAGATAGTCATTGAAAATCAGCTGCGGAGCTTTGGCCGCCTGCTCGGCCGAAAGCACGCCTGAAGCCAACTTGTCCGACAAATCCTGCGCGTGGACGAGAAAACCGATGCGAAGCTCGGGGCTGAACAGCTTCTGCCACGCCGCCACACTCGTCACAATCAGCAGCCAGACCAGCGGGATGCCTGTCACCCAGGCGTAACGCCACTTGCCGCTCTTGACGATGATGGTTGTCGCCACACACAGCGCAATGCCCGCGAGCATCTGGATGGCAATACAGAACAGCGGCCACAGACTGTTGATTCAGCCCAGCGGGTCGATCACGACGTTGTACAACAGACAGCCCCAGCCCGTCACCAACAGCACACTGGTGAACAT
>SXQV01000148.1 GCA_005792805.1 Methylococcaceae bacterium
ACTCGAACCGAGCCTGTGCAGTCTTGATGAAACCGATTCCGGGCTGGACATCGATGCACTCAAGATCGTGGCGGAAGGGGTCAACGCACTCCGCTCGCCAGACCGGTCGTTCATCATGGTGACGCATTACCAGCGCTTGCTGGATTACATCAAACCGGATGTCGTGCATGTGCTGGCGCAGGGTCGCATTGTCAAATCCGGCGGACCAGAGTTGGCTCACGAACTGGAAGAAAAAGGCTACGGCTGGATCGACCAGAGCGCCACCGCCTGAGGGAGCAGAACGACATGCACTATGCCGAGCATTACCGCGAAGTCTCCACTGATTTACCAGGACAGTCGCTGCCCTGGCTTCGGTCACTGCGTACCGAGGCGGAGGTTGACTTTGCAACGCGGGGATTTCCCTCGCCCAGAGAGGAGGAATGGCGCTACACCAACGTCACCCCTATCGAAAAGAAACGGTTCGCGCCAGTTTCTCCAGCCGACGATACCGCCTCAGTCGCGCAAGCCATCATTCAAAGGCATCGTCTGACCGATGCCTGGTCGCTGGTGTTTGTCGACGGTATCTATTCCCCCAGCCAATCCAGGCTGGCCGGCGTACCGGGAAATGCTGTAATCCATCCGGTTGCCGAGGCGCTGGAGCGATGCCCTGAAAAAGTTCGGGCGATCCTGCAGCAGGTCGCGGATAAAGAGACGCATGGCTTTGTCGCCTTTACCACGGCTTACTTCAGGGACGGTGCCTTTATCGCCCTGCCGGATCATCTGGTACTGGAAAAACCCCTGCAAATCCTGCATGTCTCAACACAGGCGGAGGGCCTCTCGGTGCTGCGGCACCTGGTCAGCCTGGGTGCTCACGCTCAGGCGACAGTGATCGAAACCTGCGCCGGCGAAAATGAGACCGGTTATCTGACGGCTTCAGTAACCGAAATTGACCTGGCCGCCAATGCCCATCTGCACCATTACAAGCTGCAAAGCGAAGGCGCACGGAGTTATCACTTCGGCGGGATTTATGCGGCCCAAAAAGCCACGTCACGTTTCCGTCAGCATCACGCCGCCTTTGGCGGACTGATGGCGCGCACCGAGATCCACAGCGATCTTGGCCAGGCAGCGGAATGTGATTTGGATGGCCTTTTTCTGGCTTCGGGCCGGCGGCATCTCGACACGCACACGATCCTCCGGCACAACGCCCCCCGCACGGTCAGCCGTGAGGCTTACCGAGGCATCGCTTCCGAGCGGGGACGGGGAGTCTTCTCCGGGCGCATTGTGGTCGGGAAGCAGGCTCAAAAGACCGATGCAGAGATGAACAACCGGAATCTCCTGCTTTCTGACGATGCCGAAATCGACAGCAAACCCCAGCTCGAAATTCATGCCAATGACGTGAAATGCGCTCATGGCGTGACCGTCGGGCAACTGAGCGCCGAGTCCATCTTTTACCTGCGGTCTCGGGGCATCGACGAGGCCTCCGCACGCAATATGCTGACCTTCGCGTTTGCTAACGAAATGGTGGAGAAAATCCAGCACGAAGGCCATCGGCGGCAAGTTCGTGACGCGCTATTGGCCAATCTGCCGCAAACCGACATTCGCGGAGACTGGTTATGAGCCAGCCGCAACCCCGCTTCGACCTGACAAAGATCCGGGCTGATTTTCCGATTCTGAGCCAGACCATCAACCGGCACCCACTGGTCTACCTGGATAATGCCGCATCCACCCAAAAGCCGAAACCGGTCATCGACGCCATTCGCAAGGTCTACGAGGAGGACTACTCCAACGTACATCGGGGCGTGCATACACTCAGTCAGCGCTGTACGGACCTGTTTGAGTCCGCCCGCGAGAAGGTGCAAACCTTCCTCAATGCCAAACACGGTCATGAAATCATCTTCGTCCGTGGCACGACCGAGGCCATCAACCTGGTCGCGCAGACTTATGGCCGAAAAAACGTAGGGCCCGGTGACGAGATTCTGATTACCGCGATGGAGCATCACTCCAATATCGTGCCGTGGCAAATGCTGTGCGAAGCGGCCGGTGCCGTACTCAAGGTCGCCCCCATTTCAGGGACGGGCGAACTCCTGCTGGATGGCTTCGCAGCGCTCCTGTCGGAACGCACCCGGCTGGTTTCCGTCACACACATGTCGAACGCATTAGGCACCATCAACCCGGTCGAGCAGATCATTGCCATGGCCCATGCTCGCGGCATCCCCGTGCTGCTGGACGGAGCCCAGTCGGCGCCGCACATGACGGTGGACGTACAGGCGCTGGACTGCGATTTTTATGCATTCTCCGGACACAAGCTCTACGGTCCCTCGGGCATCGGGGTACTTTATGGCAAGGAAAGCCTGCTAAAGGCCATGCCTGCCTGGCAGGGTGGCGGCGACATGATTCGACGGGTGACTTTCGAAAAAACCGAATACAACGAATTGCCGTACAAATTCGAAGCCGGAACACCCAATATCGCCGACACCATCGCGCTGGGTGCCGCCATTGATTATGTCAACGCGATAGGCGTCGACGCCATTGCCGAACACGAGCATCATCTCCTCGCCTATGCGACCGAACGGGCCTTGCAGATTCCTGAACTAACCCTTATCGGCACCGCCCCGCACAAGGGAGCAATCCTGTCCTTTACCCTCGACCACATTCATCCGCATGACATCGGCACACTGCTCGACCAGCTCGGCATCGCCATCCGCGCCGGCCATCATTGCGCCATGCCGGTGATGGATTTCTTCGAAGTGCCGGCCACCGCCCGAGCCTCTTTCGGCCTGTACAATACCTGCGAAGAAGTAGACGTGCTCATGGATGGCATCCGCCAGGTCATCAAGATGTTCGGCTAAATCAACCAGGGTTCCATCCTTTTTTGCCATCGACTGAAGCAACATGCTGGACCAGATCAGAGATCTCTACCAGGAAGTGGTTTTCGACCACAACCGCAATCCCCGCAACTTTCGCGTCATGGAAGACGCTAACCGCAAGATCGAGGGTTTCAATCCCTTATGCGGGGATCGCATTACGCTCTATGCAAAAGTCATTGACGGCCTCATTGAAGATGTCAGTTTTCAGGGCTCCGGATGCGCGATTTCGACGGCCTCGGCCTCGCTTATGACCGAAATCGTCAAGGGCCAGACTGAGCAGGAAGCCGAACAGCTCTTCGAGCTGTTCCATCGCATCACAACCGGAAAGAATGGCGACGAGGTCAACCTTGAAGCGCTGGGAAAACTGGCTGTGCTGGCGGGGGTCCGCGCCTATCCCGCCCGGGTAAAATGCGCCACTCTCGCCTGGCACTCGCTTCAGTCCGCGCTGAAAAACGACGGCGAAACGGTCAGCACCGAATAATCCCGCAATCAGGAAACCCGACCCATGACAGAGTGGATAGATGCCGCTCGCGAGGGCAGCCTTGCGCCCGGCGAACACCGGGTTATTGCAATCGACGGCACCGAAGTTGCGCTGTTCAACATCGATGGCGATTATTTCGCCATCCAGGATGCCTGTAGCCATGACGGTACCGAAATTGCGAGCGGCCAACTGGCGGGCTGTGAAATTGTCTGCCCGCGTCACGGTGCCCGGTTCTGCCTCAAAACCGGCAAGGTTCTGTCTCCTCCCGCCTATGAAGACATTGCCACCTACCCCGTTCGGGTCAGCGCAGGACGGATTGAAATAGGAACCGAACCGGAAAACTAAGAGAAGCCCCGCTTAAATCACATCTGCCGTGACTTCCTGGGTGCCGGATGGCCCGGTTTCACCGCTATCCGCCGCCGGTCAGAAACAGTCCCGGCAGGGTACGATGTATGATCTGCCCAATGATCCTGATTACTTCGCGCTGACCTCTCAAGGGTCAGGCTAAACTTCATCCTGAGAAAATCCCCGATCAAAGGAGGACCCTGATGCCCATCTTTACCCGGACCGTCGCCCTGCTCGCGCTGATAGCCAGCCTTGCTCTGACTGGAAATAGCGCTCTGGCCGAATCGTCCAAAACGGCCCCACCGAGAATCAGCGTTGAAGAGGAGGTCAAGAAATCAGTACACGCCATGAGCGAATACCTGAAAGCCTCCAAATCCTTCAGCTTTCACGCAGACATTCAATATGACGACGTATTGCCATCGGGACAGAAAGTCACCTTCTCCGCCCAAGCGGACGTCAGTTTAAGGCGCCCCAACGGCATCCAGGCGATACAAGTCTCGGATACGGGTACCCGGCGACTTTGGTTCAACGGCAAGCAACTGACCTTGTTCGATCCGGTTCAAAGCACCTATGCGGTCGAACCCGTTTCGGGCAACACCGACCAGGCGCTGGATCACATGATCAACCAGCTGCACTTCTCGCTCCCTCTGTCCGACTTTCTCTACGAGGACCCGTCCAAAGCCCTTACCAAAAATACCGTGCACGGGTTTGTAGTGGGCAACAGCAAGATAAACGGCATTCCCTGTCAGCACCTGGCATTTGTAGACAGGCTGATCGACTGGCAACTCTGGATTGAAGACGGCAAGATGCCGCTGCCGCGAAAGCTCATCATCACCTATAAAACCCTGCCCAGCTCGCCGCAATTTGCCGCCACGTTATCTGACTGGGATTTTTCCACGCGACTGCCGGACTCCTTTTTTCAGGCCAGTATCCCGGCCCATGCCGTCAAACTGCCCTTCATGAAGGAAAGCCTGGCCAATACGCTTGCGGCAACCACAGCAAAGAAAAACTAGATTCACAAAGGTGACAGCCATGGACAAACTACATCCAGGAATCAAGCAGGCCCACCGAGTGGTTACCCTGGTCGGAGCCAGCCTGCTATTGATGCATAGCCCTGCCGAGTCACGCGGGGGATTTGGCGGCGGTGATTTTGGCGGCCGGGCCGGCGGCGGAGCATTCGGGGGGGGTGGCTTTGGTGGCGGCGATGCCCAACATTTCGGCGGCGGCGGAGCTGGCGAGGGCCATTTTGGCGGCGGCGGTTTGGGTAGCGTCAAAGGATCGGGCGCGGACTCCGGGGTCAGCCGGGACTGGTCTGATCATGGCGCTGACGCCCGGCAGGATTCATCAGGCCGCACCGATGGCAGCGGAACCGACACCCATCGCGAGCAGATGCAGCAGAACCGGTTTCAGCAGCAGGATTCAACCCAACAAAATCGGGATAAGGAGCTGAATCACCTGCAGGACCAAAATGAAATATACAACCACTACAACAACAATTACTACGGGGGAAGCGGCCTCTACTATGGCGGCTCCTGGGGCGGTTTCTACTCGGGCATGATGATGGGCGAGATGACCGGCATGATGCTGGGCTCTTCCATGGCGACACTGCCACGCCAGTACACCACGGTTGTGGTGGAAGGAACGCCTTACTATTATTCCAACGGCGCTTATCTCACTCAGCCGCAAGGAACCACCGGCTATACGCTGGTTCCACCCCCGCCCGGGGCCGTGGTCACCGCCCTGCCCAGCCACTGTTCCCCCGTCTACCTCGGCCCGCAGACCTTCAATGATTGTGGCGGTGCCTTTTATCAGACGGTCGATGGCGGCTACAAAGTGGTACGTCCACCGGCGGGCATTCAGCTCAATAGCATTCCCAGCGGGGCGGTGGCCAAACAGGTCAATGGCACACAGTACTTCGAATACGGTGGCGTCTGGTACCAGCCTTTCTACGGAGGTAGCGACGTAATTTACCGGGTCGTGGCCAATCCGGATGATTGCGAGGGCTGCGGCATCTAGGCCGTCTGGCCTGTCAAGCGCCGGACTACATGGTGGCCAGCCTAAAACTCTCTGGCGTATCCCAACGCGAGTGAAGCATCGCCGGCCCTTAAAGTCAGCGGCTGCCGGGGAGGGGCTTCGGCAGGAAGTGCCGCGTAAGCCCTGATCAGCGCCTTCGTGTGGGGAAAGGAACGTGGCGTGAAATAGACGCTATAGCCTGAGTTCGATTCATGACATCCAGTCAGCATGGCCATACCGGGGGGCGCGTTATGGACCATGTAAATTTGCCGAAAAGCACTTTCGATAATATCCGCCTCGCCGCCCTCATACTCATCGACCGATAAATCGATGCGATACCAGACATCGGCGACAGGGTCGTCCTGAGTTGAAGAACGCATGGGGAGTCTCTCAGCACCCGAAAACAGGAAATCCAGTGTATCG
>SXQV01000149.1 GCA_005792805.1 Methylococcaceae bacterium
AAACACCATCTTTGCGATATCCAGGCCGATTGTCGTAGCATTCATCTTGGATTCCTCCTTTCTCATGAAGTGGTTGTTTGAATTTCCACTTTGGCACATCACGATGCCGTTAGGGAGGAGGAGTCCATACCATTAGGACAGTCCTCCCCGAATACCGGAAGAAAGCCCGAGTTGTCTCGGGCTTTTTTGTTCGCGCGGCTGTAGTGCCCTTAGCCTGGCTATTTAGAGTAGCCCGTTAGAAAAGCGACTCGATCGAGCGTCCCGTTGCGGCCCCTTCAGGGCCTTGCCCGGCTTTTTTCCTGGGTTGAGCCCCTTTCTTGCCGGAAGCTTCCGGGCTTTTGTCAGGCTCATCCTCCTCTGTGTCAGCAAAACTTTTTCGTTTGTTGCTCGGGTAGTATTCGAAATCGGTAGACGTGATGCTCTTCGAGTCGGTTCTGATTTTCTTGGTGTGGTCACCTGCGGGTGCGGGGAAGTTGTATTCGGGGATTCCATCGAGCGCCACCCGCATGAATTTGATCCACATCGGTAGCGCCAGGTCACCTCCCATTTGATTGTGACCCAGCGTCTTGTAGGTGTCGTAGCCAAACCAGGCAACGCTGACCAGGGCAGGCGTGTAGCCGTTAAACCAGGCATCGAAGGATTTATTGGTCGTTCCGGTTTTGCCGGCCACATCCGAGCGGCCCAGTGCCAGGGCTTTTCTTGCGGTGCCCATGCGGACGACATCCCGCAACATTGAATTCATCATGTAATGAACTTTTTGCGAAATAACCCGCTTGGCGACACTTTCCGAATGAGTTTTTGAGTCTTCGCAATCGATGCAGGCCGTGGGAGGGCTGGCCTGGTAGACGGTCTTTCCGCTATCGGTATCGACGCGACTGATGAAATAGGGGTCGACCCTGAAGCCGCCATTGGCGAAGACGGAATACATCTGGGCCATGCGCAGCGGGCTTGCTGAGCCGCTACCCAGTGCAAGGGGCAATACGCGGGGTAGCTCTTCCGGCTCAAATCCAAAGTCTTCCGCAAGCTTTATCACTTTATCGATGCCGACTTTCTGCATGAGTTTCACGGCGACTACGTTACGGGAATAAATCAGGGCGGTTCTGATGGGGGTCGGTCCGTAATAACGCCGGGAGGCATTCATCGGATGCCATCTCCCCGCTCTGATTGGCGAATCCATGACAATGCTGGAGGGCGTCATGCCCTCGTTGAGGGCCGCCGAGTAAACCACTGGCTTGAAGCCCGACCCCGGCTGGCGCTTGGATTGGATAGCCCGGTTGAACTTGCTGTAATGGTAGTCATAGCCTCCCGCAATGGCGACGACCTGGCCGTCTTTGGGCAGGACCGAGACCAGTGCCCCCCCGACTTCGGGTATTTGGGTTAGCTTGAGCCGGGAGCCATCGCTTCTCAGTCGAATGACATCGCCAACGGCCAGGGGTTTGCTGCTGTCTTCTTTGGATTCTTTTTTTCGCGGCTTGCTGTTCAGCCAGCGGTGGGCCCAGCTTAGATCGGAAGCACTGAGGTTGATGTGTTTGCCGGATCCCATGTAGACGTCCGCCGCACCGTTCTTCAGGGACAGAATCAGCCCGGGCTCGGTGTAACCCAGGATTCCTGACCTGGCGAGTTGTTTATCCCACTCTTCCTCGGTCGTGTATTTTTCCAGGCTGATATGTTCAGTGATCGCACGGAAACGGCGCCGTTCGTCGAAGTGATGCAAGCTTGAGCGCAGGGTATCCTCTGCCAGCCACTGGAGTTTTGCATCAATCGTAGTTCTGACCTGGTAGCCATTGTTGTAAGCATCTTCACCATACTGATCGTACATCTGGTTTCTGATGATTTCGGCGATGTAGGGCAGCTCCAGATCAATCGAGCGGCCATGGAGGGCGGCTGTATTGGGCGCTACAAGGGCGTGGGTGTATTCGTCATTGTTGATAAAGCCGAGTACCAGCATCCGATCAAGGACATAATCACGGCGGGCAAGCGCACGACTGGGATTTACAATGGGATTGAAGGCGGAGGGTGCTTTGGGCAGTCCCGCTATCGTGGCGATTTCAGCCAGATCAAGCTCATCTACAGATTTGTTGTAATAAATCTTCGCGGCGGCAGCGACCCCATAGGCGTGATTGCCCAAGTAGATTTTGTTGAGGTAGAGCTCAAGGATACGGTCCTTCGGAACCTCTGACTCAATCTTCACCGCCAGAAGAATTTCCCGGATTTTCCGCAGAAAAGTTTTTTCATTGCTAAGGAAAAAGTTTCTGGCGACCTGCATGGTGATGGTGCTGCCGCCTTGCCTTTTTTCGCCAGTACTGAGGAAAGTCAGGGACGCTCTCAGCAGACCCTGGTAGTCAAAGCCGGGATGCTCGTAAAAGCGGCTGTCTTCAGCGGCCAGGAATGCCTGGGCCATTTTTTTCGGTAATGCGTCCATGGTCAGCGGATAGCGGACTTTCTCACCGAATTCGCCGATCAGCAGCCCATCGCGGCTGAAAATCTTCATGGGACTCTGGTAGTGAACGTCGTTGAGAGCGTCCAGATCAGGGAGTTGGGATTGCAGGTAAATGTAAAGGCTGAAAAGCATGAGACCTATCGTCATCATGCCGGCCGCAATACCAAGCGCCAGCCGGACGAGGAATTTCAAGAGTGAACTGATGCCCGATGAACCGGGGCGATGACTTTTTTCGGATGACACGGTGAGGGAAATACGCAAGAGGACGCTGGCCTCAGCTCTGCTGTGGCAGACCCAACGTCGATAGGCCAATCCGGCGATCGGTGCCCGACAAAGGCGGTTAGTGCCTCTCAAGGCCTGGAGATTAAAAAACGTGAGTTACTATACTACAAGTGGTAGAAGCCTTTGCCCTTGCTGCGCGATCCAGGAGCCGGAAGGGTGTTCGTCCAGCCTCTCAGGGAAGCCAGATTGATGTTTTCTTTGCGTCGTAGCAACCCGGTTTTTCTTGGGGTTGATATCAGCTCAAGCTCGGTAAAAATGGTTGAGCTTACTCAGTTAGGGACGAAGGTGGAGCTTACCGGCTATGCCATTGTCGCTCTGCCCCCCTCACAGACCTCTTCCGCGAAAGATGGCCGGATACAGGTCGTGGGCTCGGCGATCAAAAAGGCGGCGAAGCAAATAGGTACACGCTGCACAATGGCCGCTACAGCGGTGCCATGCTCGGCTGTTATTGTCAAAACCGTCAATTTCCCCGCAAGCCTGCGGGAGGATGAAATTGAGGCGCAAATTGAGCTGGAGGCCGAACAATACATTCCATACCCGCTGGAGGATGTGAGTCTGGATTTTCATTTGACTGGAGCCTCTGAAAATATGCCAGGGCTTGTCGATGTTCTCGTGGTGGCCTCAAGGAAAGAGCTCGTGGAGGATCGGGCGGCGGCGCTGGAGTGGGCCGGGTTGAAGGCGGAAGTGGTGGATGTGGAGTCTTTTGCCATGGAGCGGGCTTGTCACCGCATGTTTCAGAGCGCAGACGGATGGGATGAGGGAGAGGCTTACGCCGTCAGTGACTCGGGTGCCAATGCCACCTCGCTGATTGTAGTTCAGAACAGGAACGTGATTTTTACTCGTGAACAAACATTCGGTGGTCATCAACTGAGCGAAGAAATCCAGAAACGGTATGGCTTATCCTTCGAAGAGGCCGAACGAGCCAAAAAAAACGGGGGTTTGCCTGAGGACTATGAAGAAGAGATTTGTAAACCCTTTATGGATGCTCTTGGTCAGCAGGTGGATCGCTCGCTTCACTTTTTTCAGTCCTCCCAACCGCAGATTTCAGTCAAAAGACTGCTGCTCGCCGGTGGATGCGCGGGGATGCCGGAGGTACAGCAGCATCTCGATTGCAGTAGGGACTTGCCTGTGTCTGTAGTAGACCCCTTTGCCGGGATGACGCTGAGCGTCCGTGCGACCCGAGCTAAGCTCAATCAGGATGCGCCGTCCCTGCTGGTGGCAACGGGGCTGGCCTTGCGCAGTTTCGAATAGGCATGGTCTGCATCAATCTTCTTCCGTGGCGCGAGGCAAGACGGAGGCAACAGCAACGTAACTTTGCCACGTTCACGGGGATTGCCCTGGCTTTAGCGGCGTTGGCCATGTTTCTGGTGCGGACGGAGTTCAGTCACCGTATCGAATATCAACAACAGCGTAATCAGTTTCTGACTAGCGAATTGGCCGTGCTCGACCAGAAGATCAAGGAAATCCAAGAGCTCGAAAAGAAGAAAAAAAACCTGATTGCGCGAATGGATGTCATCCAGCAATTGCAGGTCAGCCGTCCGGAGGTAGTCCACCTGTTTGATGAGTTAGCGAGAACCATCCCGGATGGAGTCCAGATTATTGACCTCACCCAAACCGATAAATCCATCGCCATCAACGGAGTGGCACAGTCTAATGCCCGCGTTTCCGTGTATATGCGGAATTTGGATTTGTCTCCTTGGTTTCACGAGCCCTCTTTGGAAATCATCGAATCCCAGTCTGAAAGCAAGGATAAAAAAGGCAAGCAAATGAGCCGTTTTTCCCTTAAAGCCAAACAGACAGGGGAATCCGGCGATACGGTCATACCGGTAGCGAAGCCGCTGACGGCTAAAATCAAGCGATGAATCTTTCTGAAATCAGTTGGGATCTTGAGTATGCCGGGTCATGGCCAATGGCGGTCAAGACGATTGTCATTGCCATGTTATGCCTCGTACTGGTGGGATTCTGGTATTACCTGGATACATCAGTACAGCTGGATCAGTTGACTGCCGAACAGGGAAAGGAGGCGGAGCTGCGCGTGGCGTTCGAGCAGAAACAAAAAAAGGTCGCCAATCTTGATGAATATAAGGAGCAACTGCTGGAAATCGAAAAATCATTTGGCGATCTGTTGCGCCAGTTGCCTAATAAAACCGAGGTTCCTGAACTCTTGGTGGATGTCTCGCAGACGGGGTTGGCGAGTGGGCTCGAATTTGAGTTATTCAAGCCGGGGGCTGAAAGCATCAAGGATTTTTATGCTGAGCTACCGATTGAGGTCAAGGTGGTAGGGAGTTTCTCGGAGTTCGGGAGTTTTGTCAGTGGCCTGGCCTCCTTGCCGCGCATCGTGACCGTCCACAACATAAAAATTGTGCCGAACGGGGTGAAGGATGCGACTTCAGCCAAAAACGAAAAATTCCCGCTGACCATGAATGCCCTGGTAAGAACCTATCGCTATCTGGACGAGGGGGAAGCGGCGGCTCAGGTTCCGGCCCAGCCAATCCCCAATAAAAAACCTTGAGCGGCGACAGGATTAAGTATGCGCAAGTTATACCCTGGCCCTGGTTTTCGTGGCTTTGGTCTTCTCGTCTTGACTTCGCTGTTCGGCGCATGTGCCCAGGACGACATAAGTGATCTCCAGTCTTATGTGCAGGAGGTCAAGGGCAGGGTCAAGGCACCCATTGAACCATTACCGGAAATCAAGGTGGTAGAGCCTTTTGTATTTAGGCCTAACCAGATGCGTGACCCCTTTGAGCCGGATGAAGCGTTACAGCAACCTGAGGCAGTTCGGGTGGAAACCGGGATACGGCCCGATACCTTGCGGCCCCGTGAGGAGCTGGAAGGATTTGAGCTGGATACCTTGCGCATGGTGGGCACGGTTCGGCAGGATGGGATTGTTTGGGCCTTGGTCACTGCCAAAGAGGGCACCATTCATCGCATTCGTGTAGGCAATTACATCGGCAAAAATTATGGAAAGGTTGTGAGTATCGTCGATAACAAAATCGAATTGGTCGAGATCTTTGCTGATAGTTCTGGGGCCTGGCGCGAACGCAAGGCATCGGTTGCGATGGTCGATCAGGGAGAAAAAAACCAATGAACAGGGCCGGCATGTTGTGCATTGGAGCCGGGCAGCGGCTATCGCTTATCTTCCTCAGGGTCTGCTTGTTAGGACTGATATGCGTTGTTCCGGAAGTCGGAGCGGCCGCTCGCTTGCAGTCGCTGGATTATTCCCAGCTTCCTGGCGATCGGCTCGAATTTGTGTTCAGACTGGATGGCCCGGTTATGTCGCCCCGTGACTTTCAGACCGAAAATCCTGATCGAATTGTTCTGGACTTGCCGGGCGTGACAAATGGGCTAGAAAAGAAAACCATTGTCGTGGATAGGGGGGGGGTTAAAAATGTGCAGGTCGTCGAGGCGGGTGGGCGTACCCGTGCGGTGCTCAATTTGAGCCGGTTGCAGCCCTATGCCGTGAGGACACAGGCCAATAGTCTTTTTCTGAGCTTGGGGCGAGATGTGACTCCCCCTGCCGCTTACTCTTCGCGCCGTTCCACCCCTTCTTATGCTAGAGCCCCTGAGCTGGGTAATGTCGATTTCCGGCGAGGCGAGGACGGAGAAGGTCTGCTGCTGATTACCCTGGGCGATCCCAAGGCCATGGTGGATATCCGTCGCGAAGGCCGCAAGGTGATTGTGCGCTTGCCTGAGGCGGTGTTGCCCTCCAGGCTGGCACGCCGTCTCGACGTTATCGATTTTGCCACCCCGGTTCATTACATCGAAGCTACGCCGGAGCCGGGTGGAGCGAGGATTGTGGTGACGCCGGTCACTGATCGTTACGAATTTTCATCCTATCAGTCGGGCGGGTTGCTGGCCGTTGAATTTCGGGGGCTCTCAGACCCACAGCGGAACGCGGTGGATCGCAAGAAACCCATTGTGTATGCCGGCAATAAACTGACCCTGAACTTCCAGGATATTTCTGTGCGATCGGTTCTGCAGATCCTGGCCGATTTCACTAACGTCAACATCGTGGCGAGTGATACGGTGGATGGTAATGTCACCTTGCGACTCCAGGACGTGCCTTGGGATCAGGCACTGGATTTGGTGCTGAAATCAAAGGGATTGGGTAAACGCCAGGAAGGCAACATCATCCGGGTGGCACCATTGGAGGAATTGAACAAACAGGAGCAGGACGAGCTGGAAGCCCGGCAGGTCGTGGAGGAACTGGAACCGCTCAGAACGGAAATCATTCAGGTCAACTACACGAAAGCCGAAGAGTTGAAAAAAATCCTGGTAGGCACGAGTGAGCGGAGCGACAAGTCCGTGGCTGATGTTAATCCCATTACCGGTCAGCGTTCGAGTTCAAAGACTACGGCAATAGACGTAGGGCAGACGCTACTTTCATCCAGGGGGAACGTCACAACGGATCCAAGAACCAATCAGCTCATCATTCATGAGACGGGTCGAAATCTTGAGAGAATTCGTGACCTGATCCGGGAATTGGACAAACCGGTGCGGCAGGTTCTGGTTGAATCCCGTATTGTTATTGCCAGCAATGAATTTACTCGGGAGCTGGGCGCCAGGCTCTCGCTGAACAGGGCGACATCGGTTAACAAATACTCCAATGGGAATACCGATTACGCCAACGTCCCACCCGCCGATCAAAGCGGGACCAGCGGCCATGCGCTGGTTGATCTGGCTTCCACTGCGGCCGCAGCCAGCGGTGGGTACTTCGGTGTAACTTTCCTGAAGGTGGGTGAGTATCTTCTGGATTTGGAGTTGTCCGCCGCGCAAATTGACGGGCGCACCGAGATTATTTCAACCCCTAAAGTCGTCACGACTGATGGAGCTCAGGCCTATATTCTTCAGGGTGAGCAAATTCCTTACTCGCAGAACAACGCCTTGGGTGCCTCCAATACCCAGTTTAAGGATGCGGTACTGGAGTTGAAGGTGACCCCTCATATCACTGCCGACGAGAACATTTTGATGGACCTCTCGGTGAAAAAGGATGCCCCTGGTGCCAGGCCCTACGCCAACGGAAATGTGGGGATCGAGAAGCGAGAAATTCTGACGACAGCTCAGGTCAACAATGGCGAGACGATGGTTTTGGGCGGTGTCTTCGAGGGGGATCAACAGGATAGGACCGATAAAGTGCCTTTCCTGGGGGATTTGCCCGGTGTCGGATTCATGTTCCGAAAAAATCTGACGCAGGACAAGAAGAAAGAGCTGCTGATCTTTATCACCCCGAAAATCATTGGGTCGGCACTGGTTCAACGTTAAGCCCACCACTCCTCTGTGACAAAAAAGCCCTGATCATCGGACCAGGGCTTTCTCCGCAGACTGGGGTGAACTCTTGAATCCACCCCGACGAGGGGTTTATTCCTCGGAGGAGGGTAACTCCCTGAAGCCTTGATCTGCCGCTGCCGGCTCGAAACCTGGAGCTTCGGTGTGACTGGACACCGTATCCGATGGCAGGGTGGGCTTGAGCGGAACCCGCCGATCTCGACGGCTACGGGTCCGCCGGCGGGCGGGGCGACGCACGGCTTCTGCGGTTTCCTCGTTTGTCACCACCTCGTTTCCTATCGCCGGAGCTTCTTCCGGGCGGAACAAATCTACCTGTCCCGCAGCGGCAGGTGTGACTTCCGCTGCAAATGGTCTGGTGGGCTCCGCCGTGAGGGAGGGCTCATCGATCTCAGGTGTTCTGTCTTCACCCGGTGGACGCAGGCCCCTATGGCGAGGCGATCTGGATGCCCGAATGTTTTGCGGGCGCGGCGCTACTGCTTCGGTAATGATCGCTTCACTGGAGGCCGCCGCAACGGCGGTGCTGGTTGGGGCATCCTGGTTGAACTCGCCAATATCGATACCCGTCGTCTCGTTGGCGGGTGGGTTTCCCCCTTCGGCTACCAACTGATTGTCAATGTTGCGGGCACCCCCCTCACTCCGGCGTCCTCGACGCCGGCGATTGCCGCGACGACCGCCCTCGCGTCCTTGCCTTTCGGCATCATGTACCTCTCCTGTGGTCCCCAATTCCTCGTTCGCCGTGTCGGGTTCCGTCAGGGCAGGGCTAGCTTCTACGGGTAGTGGCTTGGGCGGCCGATTGTCGCTGCGCCTTTGGTTGCGGCGCTCCGAGTCTGAGCGTCGCTGGTTTTGCTTCCCATTCGGGCCTGTCGAACGGCCCTTACCCCTGGATATCTCGGAGACTTCAGTCGTCGCTGCCACCGGTTCTTCTTCTGTTTTACTACCGGTCAGCAACGTCAGGAACCGCTTGATAAGCCCGCCGCGTTTGGCCACCGCTGAGGTCTCTGCCGGAGGCCTGGGGCCGCGAGAAGGCGACATCTGATCCGGCATGAATTCTTTGACGGCAGGTTCAATAGCACCGCTGGTAGACTCTTGCATGTAGCGATCGTTAACCGGCTGTTCAGGTTGAGCAATCTGATAGCTGGGTGTCTTTTCGTCCTCGTCACCCGCTTCTGCCGCCCGGACTCTCTGAATCTCGTAGAACGGTGTTTCCAGATGCTTGCTCGGGATAATCAGTACCGAGACATTGTGGCGTTTCTCTATATCATTGACTGTAGGCCGCTTCTCATTGAGTAGATAAGTGGCCGAGTCGACCGGCAGATAAGCGATGACCTTGCCGGTATTCTTCTTGATGCACTCTTCTTCGATGACGCGCAGCACGGAGAGCGCCAATGATTCCACGCTGCGGATGCTGCCCTGACCACTACAGCGTGGGCAAGTAAGCAGGCTGGACTCACCCAGGGAGGGGCGCAAGCGCTGACGCGACATTTCGAGCAGACCAAAGCGTGAGATACGTCCCAGCTGGATACGGGCGCGGTCCATACGAACGGCATCCCGCAAGCGATTCTCGACGGCGCGCGGGCGATGATGGCTGGGGTGATGAAAAGCCCGCAGGGCATGGGCGGCGCTCTGCCGTGGCCGGCCCTGCTGCGTAAGTTGGATCAACAGATGCCGGGTTACGCGGCATGACGGCGCTGCCGGGCATTGCCCTGGCGCAGTGGCGTGCGGCGGGTTTGGATTTCAGCTTTAACGGCCATGCCATTCGTTACTGGACAGCCGGACAGGGCGAGCCGTTGGTGCTGATTCACGGTTTTCCCACCGCCAGTTGGGATTGGCATTACCTGTGGACGGCGCTGGCGGAAAAGTACCAGGTGATTGCCTGTGACATGCTCGGTTTTGGCGATTCGGCCAAGCCTCGCGGGCATGCCTACAGCCTGCTGGAACAGGCTGATCTGCAGCAGGCATTGCTGAC